>NZ_JCBDGX010000137.1:0-4918 GCF_059834345.1 Vibrio sp. R11-SG3-ISO3-SZ | reverse complement strand
TGCGGATGGTACGAAACACGCCGATGAAATCGTTAAGGGATGCATTGTAATGACACAAGGTCGAGTGTTGAGTCGTTCAGCCATTATGGCAGTGGGTTTGGTGGCCGCAGGGCTCATTGCGCTGTTGATCATCTTTCGCGAGACGCCACTTGAAGAGCCAAATGACTTCGATAGCATGAATGACATGCTGCGCGCGCAAAAAAGGCAGGTCTTTGAGCCTGTGCTGCCCAACTACCCCGTGATTTTACCCAACGACTTTTCCTTCAATAATGAGTACCAGCACGGTTGGTGGCAGTTCTTCGCTAATGTGCAAGGTGAGGCCGGCACTGAATACGGGATTCAGTGGAGCTTTATTCGGATCGCCAGTCATGATCAACCTTTGCGTGGTTGGTTAAGCCCCGAGGTCTACGTGTCTCATCTTGTGATATCGAGTCAATATGGCGTTTGGAAAGAGCAGCGGGTCGCCAGAGGTGGGATTGGCCAAGCAGAAATGACGTCACAGCCTTTTCGCATGTGGATCGATAATTGGAACTGGCGCTCACTTGGCAGAACACCGTTTCCTGGCATGCTCACTGCGCAAACCGATGAATTTAGTGTCCAGTTGAGTGCGTCGACCAATGGGCCTTTTGTCCTGCCGGGTGAACGTGGCTACGTGGCCAAACACGATTTGCTGCCGATTGCGTCCTACAATATTTTCGCGCCTTTCCTTAATGTTCAGGGCTCAATTACATTGCCGGGCGATCGTCAGATTAAGGTCGATGGCAAAGCGTGGATGAGTAAAGAGTGGGGAAGTGGCTTACTCGCTGAAGGGCAACAGGGCTGGGATTGGTTTGTCGTCCATCTGGATGATGAAACCACGTTATCTGTGAGTCAGTATCGTCAAAACAAGCAACTTCCCTACTGGTTTGGTACCTTATCCAGTAGCGATGGGAAAGTGATTAACCTTGCAGACTCTGATCTTGTCATTACACCCAATGCGCCAAGTCTCGTCGCGCGTGGCAAGCGAGTGCCGATGAGTTGGACGATAGAAGTCCCCGCGCATAATATTCATCTCACCGTATCTGCGACTAATCAGAATCTTTGGCTGCCCTTCTTTGTGCCTTATTGGGAAGGACCAATAAAAACTACGGGTAGTCATAAGGCACAAGGCTTCATGCAGCTGATAGGGTATTAACTTTACGCATTGTTTCTAATTGATTGTCGTTGTTAAGAGCAGGTTATCTCAGGGTGATCTGCTTTTTTTTTGCATGTTCTATACTAATGATTCAGTTTGTTGATAGAAGTGAGGTTGAACCTATTCGTTGGTGCTATTTATGCTGGGCATTGCATTGATTTTATGGTTCGTCGCCTCAATTTGTGATACACAATCAGAGAGTTAGGTTGATTGTGTCCGACAGGTGACATGTTTAGCGACGACATCAATGCGGCATGATAGCCCTAGTGTCTCTAAGCATTCATTGGGTGTTCTCGTCAGGTTTTTATAAATAGCGTTATCAGATAGGTCTTAAATGATGAACAAATGGGTCCGTGACTTCTTCCGATTGGAGTCTGCCAGTGGGATTTTACTTATCGTCGCCGCTGTTGTGGCGATGACTATCGCAAACTCACCTTTAAATGAACATTATCAGCACTTTTTACACATCTATATTTTTGGGATGTCACTATCGCATTGGATTAACGATGGTTTGATGGCGATTTTCTTCCTGGTGATTGGCCTTGAAGTCAAGCGTGAACTGGTGGAGGGGGCGCTCAAGTCAAAGGAAACCGCCACATTACCAGCGGTTGCTGCCGTGGGGGGAATGGTGGTTCCTGCGTTGATTTATGCTGGTATGAACTGGGGCAACGACAACGCAATGGCGGGGTGGGCGATTCCTGCGGCAACGGATATCGCGTTTGCACTGGGTATTATGGCGCTCTTGGGTAAACGCGTCCCGATTGCCCTTAAGGTGTTTCTATTGGCACTGGCGATCATCGATGACCTAGGCGCGGTACTGATTATCGCTTTCTTCTATACGTCAGACTTGTCGACGCTTGCGTTGACCATGGGCTTTATCTCTACGGGTGTGTTGTTTTGGCTTAACGCGAAGCGTATCACGCGCCTGACTCCCTACCTGATTGTCGGGGCGATTTTGTGGTTCGCGGTGCTGAAATCTGGCGTTCATGCGACACTTGCTGGCGTGGTGATTGGTTTTGCTATTCCGCTAAAAAGTGAGAAGGAGCTCTACTCACCACTCAAATACCTTGAGCACTGGCTACACCCTTATGTCTCCTATGGCGTGTTGCCTCTTTTTGCATTGGCGAACGCGGGGATCTCGTTGCAGGGCATTGCAATGCACGGCCTAATGTCAACGGTGCCACTCGGCGTCGCGATGGGGCTATTGCTCGGTAAACCGATAGGCATCATGTTGTTCTGTTGGGCCTCACTGGCGCTGAAAATTACTGTGTTGCCAGAAGGCATCACTAAGCGACATCTGTTTGCCGTCTCTATTTTGTGTGGCATTGGTTTTACGATGTCGATATTCATCTCTTCATTAGCCTTTGGTTTCGATTTTGCCACGCTCGACACTTACGCTCGTTTAGGTATCTTGATGGGGTCAACACTGGCAGCGGTATTGGGCTACATTGCTCTGCGTGTTTCTCTGCCGAAAGAGCCTGTGGCGGTGTCCGCTTCATCCTAGTGATATAAACATCTAACTTCAGCCCGCCAGGTTACCCCGGCGGGCTTTTTTTTGTTAAGGGCCTGCGGAATCGTTCAAAGGGAAAGTACGCGAAGAGGCCAAAGTAAGTAACACGACAAAAAAGTGTTTCATCGTGTTTCGTAAATGTGACCTATGTGAGAGGGTGAAGTATCATCAATGCTTATGTCTGATGGTATTTCCTACTAATTTCTGCTTTGAGTTCGTTTTTTTCGAAAGAAGAGCTCCAGAGAAGCGAATGTTATTGTTAACAGGATTTGAATAAACTTTCGCACATTCAACGTAAGGTGAGCTAGATCAACTATTGTTTCACTAACGTGTGAGTTTCACTCATGTTCTAGTTTCGCTAACGCTTTATAGCTTGGAGGCTTTTTCGATGCTGTATGCAGTCCTGTCCGGTTTTTTCCTGGCAGCGTTTGTTCCTTGGCTGTTTCGCCAATTTGGTGAGAAGACCAGCAAACTGTTGGCACTTTTGCCCGCAGGTTTGTTTGTCTATTTCTCAACCTTTTGGACTCAGATAACAGAGCAAGGACCACTTCTGATTCGTTATGACTGGGTCCCTTCGTTGGGTATCAGTCTCGATTTCTGGTTAGATGGCCTGAGTTTACTCTTTGCGCTGCTGATCTCTGGGATCGGTTTTTTTGTCGTTATCTATACGGGCAGTTATCTGGCCAACAAACCGGATCAACGCAAACTGCTGACCTATTTGATGGCGTTCATGGGCGCGATGTTGGGCGTGGTGTTATCCAACAACCTGATGGCGATGTTTGTCTTTTGGGAGCTGACCAGTATTACCTCTTACATGCTGATCGGTTACTACCACGAAAAAGAGTCGTCGCGTAAATCTGCGCTGCAAGGTCTGTTTGTCACCGTCGGCGGCGGCTTGGCGCTATTGGCTGGTATTATTCTGCTTGGCAGCCTTGCGGGCACTTATCAGATCAACGAGATTCTTTCGCAAGGTACGCAGCTGCAAACGCACGCGCTGTTTAGCGTGATGATGTTGGCGATTTTGGGCGGCACCTTTACTAAATCGGCCCAGTTCCCATTCCACTTTTGGTTACCTAATGCGATGGCAGCGCCGACGCCGGTCAGTTCTTACCTGCACTCTGCAACCATGGTCAAAGCCGGCGTCTATTTAATAGCGCGTTTACAACCGACGATGGCGGGGCATGATCTCTGGACCTGGCTACTGACGTTTGTTGGCGCTACCACTATGCTCTTGGGCGCGGCTATGGCGGTGACCAGCACGGATCTGAAGCGCATTTTGGCCTATTCAACCGTGATGGCACTGGGAACCTTGACCATGCTGGTTGGTATCGGCACGGAAGCGGCGCTGGTGGCGGCGGTGGTGTTCTTACTTGGCCACGCCCTCTACAAAGGTGCACTCTTCATGGCGGCAGGCACCATAGATCATGAAACGGGCACCAAAGATGTGCGCGAGTTAGGTGGGCTACGTAAAGCGATGCCGTACACTGCGGCGTTCATGTCTCTCGCTGCACTGGCTTTAGCAGGCGTTCCGCCTCTTTTTGGGTTCATCGGTAAAGAGATGATGCTCGAAGGCGTGTTATCCAGCCCTTGGGCAGCGTTGCTTGCGCTTATGGCGCTGTTGACCTCCATCTTTATTGTCGCTTGTGCAGGGCTATTGGTGATCAAACCCTTCTGGGGTGAGAAGAAAGCCACGCCAAAGGAGGCGCACGAAGCGCCGCTTGGAATGCGTCTTGGCTTTACGGTGCTTTCGGTGTTAGGTCTGGTTCTTGGCTTGATTCCTTCATTGGCTTCGCCGCTTGTTGTATCTGCATCGACGGCGATTCTCGGTAATCCTGCGAGTAAGGTGGATCTCGCGCTGTGGCATGGTCTCAATCTTCCGCTGATGCTGAGTATTACGGCTATGGTGGTCGGTTACCTCCTATTTAAGCAGTGGGATAAACTCGGCAAACGTGCAATTAAAGCCAAACCATTACTGAACTACGGACCGGAAGCGGGTTACTTTGTCTTTATGGACAACATGGTGAAATTCGCCAAATGGAGTACCGCCAAACTGCAAAATGGTTATATGTCGAACTACATTTTGACCATTTTCCTCACGACGATCGGTTTGGTGGCGTACGCCATGGTTACCCGCGTTGGTTTCCACTGGGATTTGGATTTCTCTGACGTGACGCTCAAAGAGATCGGCCTATCGATTCTGATCATTGCGGTGATTACGTTTGCTTGTTTGACCA
>NZ_JCBDGX010000136.1:0-6108 GCF_059834345.1 Vibrio sp. R11-SG3-ISO3-SZ | reverse complement strand
CAGCAGTAGAATCTGCAGCTCCCCTTCTAGACGCTCAATCGCGTCTTTGGCCGCTGAAATCTCTTCTTGCGCCATTTCACGCATCTCTTCGTCGTCTTCATTGGCCATATCTTGCGCCGCGACTAAGTCTTCTTGAGCTTGTTGGTAAGCTTGGAAACACTGAGTGACTTCTTCAAGTTGCGAGTACTCTTTCGACAGAGCACGGAATTTATCTTGGTTACCGATCACATCCGGATCGCCAAGTAAGTGTTGAACTTCTTCGTAACGTTCAACCAGTGTTTCTAGCTTAGTTAGAATCGAGGGTTTCATACTGTATTTCTCAAGATAGGGTAAGTGGGCACAATCAATAACGTACGGGCACGGCAAAGTGAATCCGCTAGTTATCGTCTAGGCCTAAACTTTGTCTAATGATAGCAAGCTTTGCAGGCTCGCCCTGCTCCGCAGCCCTTTGCATGGCGCGCGTCGGAGCGTGAATCAATCGGTTGGTCAATTTGTTGCTGAGTTCATGGAGCAGTTTTTGAGGATCGGCACCGGTTGCCAGTGCTTGTAAGCTTTTCGCCAACAACTCTTCACGAATGGCATTCGCGCTGCGGCGATAATCGCGGATGCTATCTACCGCCTGCAACGAGCGCAGTGAAGACATAAACGCCGCGCTCTCTTCGCTGACAATCGCTTCGGCTTGAATGGCTTCCACTTTGCGCTGCTCGATGTTGCTGTCTATGATCGACTGCAAATCATCGACGGTATAAAGGTACACATCGCTCAAATCGCCGACCTGAGATTCAACATCACGCGGTACGGCGATATCAACAAACAACATAGGACGGTGACGTCTTGCCTTGATGGCACTTTCCACCATGCCTTTGCCGATAATCGGTAACGGGCTAGCCGTCGAGCTGATCACGATGTCAGCTCGGCCAAGATGCTCTGGAATCTCGGGCAAACTGATGATCTCAGCGCCAAACTCGCGCGCCAGTGGCAAGGCCCGCTCTCGGGTGCGGTTAGCCACGATCATCTTTTTACAACCATTGGCAGAGAGGTGTTTAGCGACCAGTTCAATCGTCTCGCCAGCGCCCACCAACAGCACGGTGGAGGCTTCAAGCGATTCGAAAATGTGCTTCGCCAACGTACAAGCGGCGTAGGCAACCGAGACCGCTTGGCCGCCGATGTCCGTCTCTGTGCGCACGCGCTTGGCAACGGAAAAGGTTTTTTGAAACAGCTTCTCCATCGCGCTGTCCACCGAGCGGTGTTCACGCGAATCGGCATACGCTTGTTTCACCTGACCTAGAATTTGCGGCTCGCCCAAAACAAGCGAGTCTAACCCGCACGAAACACGCATCAGATGCTTGATAGCGGCCTGCTCTTCATGGATGTATAAACTGGGCTTTAACTCTTCAGGGCTGACCTGATGAAACTGAGATAACCACTCAATAAGCTTGCTTTTACCGGAGGGTTTGACATCGCAGTAGACTTCCGTTCGGTTACAGGTTGAGACAATCACGCTGCCATTGACGGCGGCATTGTCGCTCAGTTGCTTGAGTGCTTCAGGCAGCTTTTCCGGTCCAAAGGCAACTTTTTCACGAAGTTCCACTGAGGCCGTGTTGTGATTGATACCTATAGCAAGCAAAGACATGTATTCGAAGGTTCTCTGAATCAGGCAGTTAACAAATGAGGACGGAATTTTACTTTATGCCCCAAGTTAATGAAAGGGCATTGAGGATATGTTTTCATGAGTTCGTGATATCAATGATATAGTGATGCCCATGGCAGCAGAAGAAACGGACAAATTATCAGCAATGACGCTCTATTTGCGACCCCTAATCCTTGCGCTTATGACGCTTGTGTTACTTAATGGCTGTGCGACGATGGAAAGCACCACCAACGTGCAGTGGCAAACTCATCAACAACAGCTTGCGGCCATCGAGCAATACCGAGCCAATGGCAAGCTGGGCTACATCGCCCCAGACCAAAGACAATCGCTCAATTTCCAGTGGCACCATGCCAGTGAATCGAATCGCCTCAGGCTGACCACCTTCCTCGGCCAAACCGTGTTACTGCTAGAAGACACGCCCACCATGGCCAAAGTGGAGACCATGGATGAGCAAACCTTTCAAGCGCCGAGTGCTCAAACTCTGATTGAACACTTAACCGGTCTGTCGATTCCCGTTGATTATCTCCATGACTGGCTATTGGGCCGCCCTACGCAAGCCGACGATTACACACTCAACCCAACCAACACGCTCGCTACCTTAACCAAAACGGTCAGCGGCCAAACCTGGCAGTTGGAATACCAACGGTATCAAGATGTGCTCGTCGCTGGGCTACCCACACCGTTACCACAACGCATTGCCCTTCGCCAAGGTGACACGACCATCAACATCATTATTTCGACTTGGACACTGAACTGATGATTACCCAAACCACCACTTGGCCCTCACCGGCCAAACTGAATCTCTTTCTCTACATCACAGGCCGACGAGCCAATGGTTACCATGAACTGCAGACGCTGTTTCAATTCCTTGAGTATGGCGATGAGCTAACCATCACCGCCAATCACAGTGGAAACATTACGCTCTCACCTGCTATCGAGGGCGTTGCGCTAGAGGACAATTTGATCTGGAAAGCGGCAATGGCACTGAAAAGTGCGAGTCAATGTCCACTCGGCGCTCATATCGAACTCAACAAAATTTTACCTATGGGCGGTGGCATTGGCGGCGGTTCCTCTAACGCCGCAACAACGCTTGTCGCGCTCAATCACTTATGGCAAACCGAACTGAGCGACGATGCTCTCGCCGAGATTGGATTGGCTCTAGGAGCAGATGTCCCAGTGTTCACCCGAGGTTTTGCCGCCTTTGCTGAGGGTGTGGGTGAGCAGCTAACGCCGGCATCGCCAGAGGAAAAGTGGTACTTAGTTATCAAACCCTCCGTAAGCATTGCGACGGTGGATATATTCACCCATCCAGATTTGTGCAGAAATTCACCAAAGCGAGCGCTGACAACCCTTCTCGCCGATCCTTACGGAAACGATTGCGAAAAAATTGTTCGAATGCTTTACCCAGAGGTTGATAAGCAACTTTCATGGCTGCTACAATATGCGCCGTCAAGATTGACTGGGACTGGATCGTGCATTTTTGCCGAATTTTCGAGCAAAAATGCGGCACAATCTGTCTTCGAAAAATTACCTGACGCCGTCTCGGCTTTTGTAGCCCAAGGGAAAAACATTTCGCCTTTACACGAGACTTTGGCTAAGTATCGCTTAGCCCACACACAATCTATCTAAAACTGGACGCAACCCTGAGGTTTCCACCGTGCCTGATATGAAGCTATTTGCTGGTAACGCTACACCTGAACTAGCCCAACGTATTGCTGATCGTCTATACATCTCCCTTGGTGACGCAACTGTTTCTCGTTTTTCTGATGGCGAAGTCGCTGTACAAATCAACGAAAACGTTCGTGGTAGCGATGTTTTCATCATCCAATCTACCTGCGCACCGACCAACGACAACCTAATGGAACTTGTAGTGATGATTGACGCAATGCGCCGCGCTTCAGCGGGCCGTATTACTGCAGTTATCCCTTATTTTGGTTACGCTCGCCAAGACCGTCGCGTACGTTCTGCTCGCGTGCCAATTACGGCAAAAGTTGTTGCTGACTTCCTGTCCAACGTCGGTGTTGACCGCGTTCTAACTATCGACCTACATGCAGAGCAAATCCAAGGCTTCTTCGATGTTCCTGTTGATAATATCTTCGGTACACCTGTACTGCTTGAAGACATGCAGGCTCGCGGCCTAGAGAACCCTGTCGTGGTTTCTCCAGACCTTGGCGGTGTTGTTCGCGCTCGCGCAACAGCAAAAGCACTGGGTGATATCGATATTGCTATCGTTGACAAGCGTCGTCCGCGTGCCAACGTCTCTGAAGTGATGAACCTGATCGGTGATGTAGAAGGTCGCGACTGCGTGATCGTCGATGACATGATCGATACAGGCGGCACACTGTGTAAAGCAGCAGAAGCGCTAAAAGAGCGCGGCGCGAAACGTGTCTTTGCTTACGCGACACACGCCGTTTTCTCTGGTAACGCAGCACAAAACATTGGTAACTCAGTGCTAGACCAAGTGATCGTTACTGACTCGATCACGCTACCTAAAGAAATGGAAGCGACCGGTAAAGTGACCTGCCTAAGCCTATCTCGCATGCTGGCTGAAGCGATTCGCCGCATCAGCAATGAAGAGTCTATCTCGGCGATGTTCAACTAATATCGCGCCTTGCTCCGATGTAAAAACACCCTACGGGGTGTTTTTTTATTGCGGCGATAAAATTGTGCTATCATACTGCGCTTTTTGAGATTGCAAGAGAGATCCTAACCTTGACTCAACCGATCAAACTTCTTGTCGGCCTAGCCAATCCTGGGCCTGAATACGCCAAAACTCGCCATAATGCAGGCGCATGGGTGGTAGAAGAACTCGCACGTATCCACACGGTCACCTTGAAGAACGAACCGAAATTCTTCGGTATGACCGGGCGCATACTGATCAATGGTCAAGATCTCCGCCTGCTGATCCCCACCACTTTTATGAATCTCTCCGGCAAAGCGGTCGCCGCTATGGCAAAGTTTTACCAAATTAAACCGGAAGAGATCATGGTGGCACACGATGAGCTCGACTTGCCACCTGGTGTAGCCAAGTTTAAAAAAGGCGGTGGACACGGTGGACACAACGGCCTGCGTGACACCATTAGCAAGCTTGGCAATAACAAAGATTTCTATCGCCTCAGGATTGGCATTGGTCACCCTGGGCACAAAGACAAAGTCGCTGGTTTTGTCCTTGGCAAAGCACCAGCAAAAGAGCAAGAACTGCTCGATGCAGCCGCCGATGAATCGGTCCGCTGTTTAGACATCCTTTTAAAAGATGGCTTAGCGAAAGCTCAAAACCGTCTACACACGTTCAAAGCTGAATAAGGTTACTATCATGGGTTTTAAATGTGGCATCGTTGGTCTCCCTAACGTAGGTAAATCAACTCTGTTTAACGCACTGACTAAAGCGGGTATTGAAGCAGCCAACTTCCCGTTCTGTACCATTGAACCAAACACAGGTGTGGTACCTGTGCCTGATCTTCGTCTCGATGCACTGGCAAAGATCGTTAACCCACAAAGAATACTTCCAACCACGATGGAGTTTGTTGATATCGCAGGCTTGGTTGCAGGCGCATCTCGCGGTGAAGGTCTAGGAAATAAATTCCTTGCCAATATTCGTGAAACCGATGCCATTGGCCATGTGGTTCGCTGTTTTGAAAATGAAAACATCGTTCACGTTGCGGGTAAAGTGTCTCCAATCGAAGATATCGAAGTCATTAACCTTGAACTGGCGATGGCGGACTTAGACTCATGTGAGCGCGCCATTCAACGTAACGCTAAAAAAGCCAAAGGCGGCGACAAAGACGCGAAATTCGAATTGACCGTCCTAGAGAAGCTACTCCCAGTACTGACCGAAGGTGGTATGGCGCGTACCGTTGAGTTGTCGAAAGAAGAGTTGGATGCCATTGGTTACCTCAACTTCCTAACGCTCAAGCCAACCATGTATATTGCGAACGTCAACGAAGACGGATTTGAGGACAACCCGTACCTGGATGCGGTACGTGAGTACGCACAAAAAGAAAACAACGTGGTTGTGGCCGTCTGCGCAGCGATCGAATCTGAGCTTTCTGAGCTCGACGACGAAGATCGTGAAGAGTTCTTGGCGGATATGGGCATTGAAGAACCGGGTCTAAACCGTGTTATCCGCTCTGGTTACGAGCTTTTGACCCTACACACCTACTTCACCGCAGGTGTCAAAGAGGTACGTGCTTGGACTATCCCTGTCGGTGCAACCGCCCCACAAGCAGCAGGTAAGATCCACACGGACTTTGAAAAAGGCTTTATCCGCGCAGAAGTTGTCGGCTATGACGACTACATCCAGTTCAACGGTGAAAGCGGTGCAAAAGAGGCCGGTAAGTGGCGTCTAGAAGGCAAAGACTACATCGTCAAAGATGGTGACGTTATCCACTTTCGCTTTAACGTATAAAATTGCGCAAGTGATTGACTTAAAAAGCCAGCAACTCTGCTGGCTTTGTTGT
>NZ_JCBDGX010000135.1:0-4605 GCF_059834345.1 Vibrio sp. R11-SG3-ISO3-SZ | reverse complement strand
CGAACCCTCCATCAGCTCAATGATGTTCGAATATCGCTTCAAAGGCGCGGGAGAGCTCGATGGTCATAACCTTGGCAATCTTATGCTCACGGCACTGGATAACCTGTCCGTACGCCCACTGGAGGCGACCAATCTCATTCGCAATATGCTTAAAGTGGATGTCAATATCATCCCCATGTCAGAGCACCCCTCTGACTTGAAAGCCCTTGCACCTAACGGACGCTGGGTCACCGGTGAAACCAGTGTCGATGAAATGCCAGATAAGTTGATTCGTTTAGACTTAGAGCCTGAGGTACCGGCGACGAAAGAGGGCGTCCTCGCTATTGAACGGGCAGATGCAATCGTACTTGGCCCTGGCAGTTTTCTGACCAGCATTATGCCCCCGCTGCTGCTGCCTGAATTAAGCAAAGCCATCGCGCTCAATCGCAAAGCGACACTGGTTTTCGTCGAAAACTTATCCAAGGAGCATGGTCCTGCGGGGAAAATGTCCTTAAAGGAAAAGCTCGAATGGTGTGAACGCGCATGCCAAGGGCGTAGGATTGATGTGGTGCTCGGTGATACGCCTCACCCTGAGCTCAGCGAGTGGAACTGTGTGACGACGCCCCTTGCCTCACCCAATCGCGACTGGCGTCACGACCGAGTGAAATTGCAGCGCGCCATTGAACATTTAGTTGACCAATAACGAGTGGTAACTTTGCTTGGTCTCGTGCAACAGAGTAATCATGGCATGCTTTGATTGCTCTACGTCCAACTCCGCCCCGGTTTTGGCTTTGGTATCTATTTGCGTAGAGAGATGACACAGGGCATCGGCGCCAAAACTGGCGGCGCTACTTTTCAACGCGTGGCTGATCTCTTTAAGGTACTCTAACACGTCCGTTGCACCGTCATCGGAGAGATGCTCAATGTAACTGCTCAGTTCCCCTAAAAAGATGTCTAATAGCACGGGGACGTTCTCTTGGCCGATTTCATCGGCCAACTTATCGACTTTAGCCTGATTCAAAACAGGTTCCATTAGCTTTCCTTAGCGTTCCACGCTTGTAATTTTCGATAGAGCGTTGACGGGCTGACATCCAAATACCCTGCGGCTTTCGGGATATTGCCATCACATGCGGCGATCGCCTGCTCAATGGCGTTTTTCTCAGTCAACCATAACGGAAAAATCTCATGCACTGAAATCGTCTCCGGTTGCGGTAAAGAGACTCGGATTTCATTGGTCGCCGGTTGGTTTAGCGGCGGCGGCAACATGTCTAAGGTGATCTCGCGGCCATTATTAAGCACAACGACGTTCCGTAACACGTTTTGCAGCTGACGCACATTGCCCGGCCACTCATAACGTTTAAAACGTTCGACCACATCCGGTGCCAGACGAACAAAGTCTTTCCCTTCTTCATTGGACATGAAACCCAGCAGCGAGTAGGCAATCTCTATAATATCTTCGCCACGCTCACGCAGTGGCGGGAGATGCAATGGGATCACATACAGGCGATAGTACAAATCTTCCCGAAAACGCCCCTCTTCCACTTCTTTCCAAGGGTCGCGGTTAGTTGCACACACAAAACGCACGTCCACGCTTTTCATTTTAGACGACCCGACTTTCTGGAAAGTACCGGTCTGGATAAAACGCAGCAATTTGGTTTGCAAGTCTAGATCCATCTCGCACAGCTCGTCCAAAAAGAGTGTTCCTCCATCGGCCAGCTCTGCGGCGCCCTGCCTGTCGGTTGATGCGCCCGTAAACGCCCCTTTCACGTGGCCAAACAGCTCACTCTCAATCAAATCCTTAGGAATCGCCGCACAGTTGATCGCAATAAAGGGCTTATCGCCACGTTTACTGGTGGCATGAATAGCCTCGGCGCACACTTCTTTACCTGTGCCACTCTCACCAGTGATAAAAATACTCGCTTTACTGGTTGCGGCAGAGTCTATGGTGCGATAGACAGCTTGCATGGTTTGGCTACTGCCGATGAACCCTTGATAACTCTGATTTCCCGGGTTATCGGCTTCGTTTTTCAACTTAGTGGCTTTACGAATCGCGTTGTTCACGGTTACGCGCAGGCGATCAGCTTCACACGGCTTAATCATAAAGTCTTGTGCGCCAAGACGCATCGCTTCTACCGCGCTATCAATCGAGCCGTGGGCAGTCATAAAGATAACAGGGACATCCGGAACTTTCGCTTTCACCGCGGTTAATACGTCCATCCCCGTCATATCGGGAAGTCTTAAGTCGAGTAGGATGAGATCCGGTGTGCGAAAATTGAGGCTCTCAATCGCATCACGCCCAGTGCCGACGATATTGATGTCTATCCCCAGCGGCGTGAGATACGAGCGATAGAGCGCCGCAACGGACGCCGTATCTTCTACCATGAGTAGGTATTTGGATTTTTGAGTATTCATTGCCTAGCCGTCTATTTTTATTTTGCATTCGACTAAATGATTGCATTGCGCATTGCATTTTGCAAATTTATCACCTAAAAAGCACGTAATTGAATGAAAATCACGCTTTAAAAGTTGGCACGCTAGATGCAATAAATACTGTGACCCTCATGGGTCACCTAGCCAACTGACGTTGTTAGTGAACAAAGTATTCACAAGAATAGCCAATAGAACTGATTTCTGTTGGCTTTTTTTTGTCTTGTGATCTGGGATTAGCTGTTGGCAATAAATTGCTGCCTCAGCTTGTCAATTTGGTCACGCTTCTCAGCAGCAAGCTCAAATTCCAACTCTTGCGCATGACGATACATTTGCGCTTCGAGCTGACTGATCGCTTTCTCTAACTCTTGTGGGCTCATATTGCCATAGGATTGAGACAACTCGGCGACTTTGGACAAAGGCACGGCGTTTTGATTCTTCTGACGCTTCGACTTCGTGATATCACCTAGCTCCATAATATCTTTGATATTACGTTTTAATGCTTGTGGCTCCATGCCCATTTTCTCGTTGTAAGCTTGCTGTTTCTCGCGACGTCGATTCGTTTCGTCCATCGCTTTCTTCATCGACTTGGTGATGGTGTCCGCGTACAGAATCGCTCGACCCTCAATGTTTCGCGCCGCGCGGCCTATGGTCTGAATCAAGGAACGCTCTGAACGCAAGAAGCCTTCTTTATCGGCGTCTAAAATCGCTACGAGAGAGACCTCCGGCATATCGAGCCCTTCTCGCAAAAGGTTAATACCCACTAGGACGTCAAACTCGCCAAGTCTCAGATCGCGAATGATCTCGACCCGCTCCACCGTATCGATGTCTGAGTGTAAATAACGCACTTTAACGTCATGCTCGGTCAAGTACTCAGTGAGATCCTCCGCCATTCGCTTGGTCAGCGTCGTGACTAACACACGTTCATCTTTCGCCGCTCGAATACGAATTTCTGACAGTAAATCATCCACCTGAGTCGCCACGGGGCGCACTTCAAGTTGTGGGTCAAGCAAACCCGTCGGCCTAACGACCTGATCGGCGATCTCCCCATCCGATTTCTCTAGCTCATAATTACCTGGCGTCGCTGAAACAAAAATGGTTTGCGGTGCCAATGATTCAAACTCTTCAAACTTCAACGGACGATTATCGAGCGCCGAAGGCAGACGAAAACCAAACTCCACTAAGGTCTCTTTTCGTGAGCGATCCCCTTTGAACATCGCGCCGATTTGCGGAACTGTAACGTGCGATTCATCAATCACCAACAAGCCATCGTGCGGTAGATAGTCAAACAAGGTCGGCGGCGGCTCTCCCTCATTTCGACCACTGAGGTAGCGGGAGTAGTTTTCAATCCCCGAGCAAAAACCCAACTCGTTCATCATCTCTATATCAAACTGAGTACGCTGGGAGATCCTCTGCTCTTCAAGCAATTTGTTGTTTTCCAGCAACGTTTTTTTACGCCCTTCCAACTCTACCTTGATTTTTTCTATCGCATCTAAAATACGATCTCGAGGGGTAACGTAGTGCGTTTTGGGATAAATGGTAAATCGCGGTAGGTCTCGCTGTTTCACCACACCCGTGAGCGGGTCAAACACGCTGATGCAATCTATCTCATCATCAAACATCTCAATCCGTACCGCATCTTGATCCGATTCAGCCGGGAAGATGTCGATCACCTCTCCACGCACTCGAAATTGGCCGCGCTCGAACGCAACGTCGTTGCGGCTGTATTGCAATTCGGCCAAACGACGTAGGATGTCACGTTGGTCCATCACATCGCCGCGACGGATGTGCAACATCATTTGCAAATAGGATTCAGGATCGCCCAAACCATAGATCGCAGACACCGACGCGACGATGATGGCATCTTTACGCTCAAGTAGCGCTTTGGTGGCCGACAGGCGCATTTGCTCTATGTGCGAGTTAACCGAGGCGTCCTTTTCAATAAAGGTGTCGGTGGTAGGTACGTAGGCTTCAGGCTGATAGTAGTCGTAGTAAGAGACGAAATACTCAACAGCATTATTAGGGAAAAACGACTTCATCTCTCCGTACAGCTGCGCAGCCAGTGTTTTATTCGGTGCAAGTAGAATGGCTGGCCTTTGTGCTTGAGCAATCACATTAGCCAGTGTGAACGTCTTGCCAGAGCCCGTAACACCGAGCAGTGTTTGATGGGCAAGCCCTGCATCAAGGCCCTCGAGTAAC
>NZ_JCBDGX010000134.1:0-37708 GCF_059834345.1 Vibrio sp. R11-SG3-ISO3-SZ | reverse complement strand
CGACCGACCATCGGGGGCATAGACATCGTCAATGCCAGCACTGAGACGATGGCAAAAAATTCATAGCGCGACCCCAATGCCCATGCGGCCACGGCAGCGGTGCCGTAACCGGCAACAAGCTTGGTCGCAAGCATTGAAGAGAGGGGGGGAAGGAGTTGACTGACCATCGCTGGGCCCATAATATTGCCAATAGAACGCACGCTGCTGAGCACGTTCAAGTCACTCCAATCAAAGCTCATCCACTCTTTACGTAGCACTTTAGGGGCGACGACCAGAATACCGCAGCCAAAAGCAACAATGGTGGCTATTGCGGCGCCGTTTATCCCAAGGTCGAGAGTAAAAATAAACACAGGATCAAGCGCTAAGTTTATTGCGCTGGTGACCATCATCATGGTGCCGGGTAGCAGAGTATTGCCGTTGGCGCGGCATATGCTGTAGAGAAAGTACAACACCGCGCCGACCCATGCGCTCGCCGCCCAAACGATCCAGTAGGTATCGATGATCGGTAAGACAGAGTCTGGTGCACTGAGTAGGCTCAGTATTGGCTTGCGCAGTAGATAAAGCACAACGGCGAAGGCCGCAACCCCTACGCTACCAATGGTAAGGACTAGCCCACCCAGTTGTTTGGCGTAGCGAGTGTCGTTGGCGCCCAGTGCTTTGGCGATGACTGCTGTCGTGGCGATACCTAAGCCAACTTGAATGCCAATAATGATCATTTGGATAGGCAAGGTAAATCCTTGCACCGCGAGTGGAAGCACACCGAGTTGTCCGATGAATGCACTGTCCACTAATTGAAAACTCATTAGCGAAAGGACGCCAAACAGCATAGGCCAAGTCATGGTGAACAGTTGCTGGCCTAATGAGGCTGTCTGTGAGCTTGTCTGTGCGTGAGTAGCGCTGTTGGATTTTCTCTTCATGGTCACTTCATTGCTGGTAAAACATGGCGACCGAGCTAGGCTCGATCTTGGGGATCGTTGTCATCAAGTTTGTCCGCGTATCCTTTGGGGGGGGGTGTCCAACCTCGTTCTCCGGGTTCATGTTGATCCTGTCTATCGGTGGACATCGACAATTTGATTTGCTGTTCTAACTCGATAAAGAGCTTGCGATAGTTGTTGTCAAAACGTTCGCCGTGGGAATCATCCTCCCAAGCGCGATAGAGCATATCCGATTTGCGCTCTTCCACTTCTTTGTAGGCGGTTTTATGTTGCTCGACATAAAACGGATGAAAGTCTAGGGCCCTCATGGCTTGCGCGCCCATCTCTAGGGCGGAGTGGTACGTCTCTAGCTCAATCACATCAGCCCCCGCTTGACGAAGACGATAGCCGTGTCCTCTATCGAACGCACGGGCAAGAATTTTGACATGAGGGTAGGTGTGTTTCACGTACTTAGTCAGCTCTACGCTGCTTTCGCGATTATCCATGGCGAGTATGATCATCGCCGCCTCTTCAATGCCTGCGGTATGGAGTAAATCAGGACGAGTCGCATCACCAAAGTAGGCTTTGGTCTCAATTTGCATCATCATATCCACCTGATCCGCTTGGTGATCCAGTACAACGGTGTGTACGCCGTTAGCGACCAGTAGGCGATTAACCACTTGGCCAAATCGACCAATCCCAGCGATGATAACTGAGCCTTTTTCATCAATCACATCGGCGTCCTGATCGTTGGCCTTCGTCTGAAAACGCGGCAAGATAAACTTATCGTAAAAGATGAATAAGCCAGGGGTGAGGAACATCGATAGCGCGACGACTAAAGAGAGCCTCTGAGCGATATCAAACGGCAATACGTGATTTTGCATACTGAAACTGAGCAGCACAAAACCAAATTCCCCGGCCTGCGCCAAGCTGAGCGTGAACAACCAACGGTTGTTGTTTTTAATTCGAAACGCCCAAGCAAGGAGATAGAGGATGCCACCTTTCAGTGCCATCACGCCCAGTGTTAGGCCTATAATCAGGAAGAAATCGTTAAAGAGAATCGAGAAGTCGATGCCAGCGCCGACCGTGATAAAAAAGAGCCCCAGTAACAAGCCCTTAAAGGGGTCGATGTTGGATTCGAGCTCATGACGAAACTCACTGTTTGCCAGAACAACCCCCGCCAAAAAGGTGCCCAGTGCGGGGGACAGGCCAACTAAGCTCATCAATGCGGCGATACCCACAACCAGCATCAGAGCAGTTGCGGTGAATATTTCTCTTAGGCCGGAGCTGGCTACAAAGCGAAGCAGTGGCCGACTCAGGTAGTGCCCGCCAATGACCAACCCTGCAATGGAGGCGACAATCACCATCGCATACGCCCAGCCTGGCAGATGCGCGACTAAGCTGAGCTCTTCATGGTGCTCGGCGGCATTAGCTGCCAGGTTTTGTGCTTGCTCGACCAACTCAGGTAACGCTAACAGTGGGATAAAGGCCAGCATAGGGATGACGGCGATATCTTGAAAGAGCAATACAGAGAAGGCGTTTTGGCCACCCTCTGTTTTGGATAGCCCTTTCTCGTTAAAGGTTTGCAGGACAATCGCTGTCGAAGAGAGGGCAAAAATCAGCCCTATCGCCAACGCTATCGTCCATGTGATCCCAAACCAAATCGCGATGTACATGGTGGCCAGTGTCGTGAGCGTGACTTGCAATCCGCCCAGCCCTAATAGACGATTTCGCATTGACCAGAGCATTTTAGGTTCAAGCTCTAAGCCGACTAAAAACAGCATCATCACCACACCAAACTCAGCGAAATGCTGGATTGTGGTGGTCTCTTCACCGACCAAACCGATAATGGGCCCGATCACCACTCCCGCAATCAAATAGCCCAGCACAGAACCGAGGCCAAATCGCTTGGCTAAGGGCACTGCAATCACAGCCGCGACTAAATAGATAAAGGCTTGGAGAAAATAGAGGGTCATGCATGGCCTCCTTGACTCAGATAGTCATTGAGTGTGGCGGCATCTGCGGCGCTATTGACCTCCACACGGTCTGCGACCAGATCATTCAGGAGTTGGGTCCACTGTGATAAGTGAGCCTCAATCCGACCATCTTCCTTAGCGGTTCGAGCGCCAAAAAGAGCAAACGGTGGTAGGTAGGTCATGCCAGTGAGTGTCGCCATTTGTTCAATGGGATGCAGTAGCGCACGAATGGGGAAGTGATTGTAACCATCGGTTTGGTAGGCATCTTGTTTACCTCCGGCCGATAAAGCGCAAAAAAACAGTTTACCGTGGAGCGCATCGGCATCTTGCCCGTAAGCAAAGCCGTACTCAAGTACCAAGTCTTGCCACTCTTTTAAAATAGCGGGCGTGGAATACCAATAAAGCGGAAACTGGAAAATCACCACGTCGTGTTCGCGCAAACGTTGCTGCTCTCTGTCTATGTTGATGTTGTAGGTCGGGTATTCCCAGTAGAGGTCGACCGCGGTGACACCTTGGCATTGCTTGGCTGCATCAAACAGTCGCTGATTGACTTCTGAACGCGCAGAAGAGGGGTGTGCGTAAAGCACCAACACTTTCTTTTCAGGCATACACAATCTCGTGTTTTTTCAGGTAAGTACCCATTTTTACAATGGTGAGCGCCCATTGTGGCACAGGACCGAAAGGATAACTATGAGTGACCTATAAGTCACAGATATTAGCTTAGTGTATTTGAAGAGAATGTGTTGAAAAGGGCGACACAACAATGTGTGTGTCGCCCGAACAGAGGATCAGTGCTGATGCTGAAGTGTCGTGACTGCGACTTCAAATGAACCCTGTTCACAATCAATAAAGAGACTATCGCCGTTGATCATCACCGACAAATCCATCGTGCGAGCGACCACATTGGCAAGCGCTTCGACGGTGTCAGCGTCTAAACGGTAAATCGACGCAGGGTATTGATGGGCCTTGTTTTTACTTTGCTCCCACCATACATCGGATTTGCTATTGAACGAGTAGACGATCACTTGCTGAGCGATTCGCGTCGACTTTTTGATTCGGTCAAGAGAGGGCTCACCCACATCGACCCAAAGCAGTGTTTGATCGTCGAGTGATTTGACCCAAAGGTCTGGTTCTTCGGTGGTAGAGAGACCTTTAGTAAAGGCTAAATCCGGTTGCCATTGTAGGCAGTACGCTAAGACGCGGGCCATCATACGAGCGGTCGTTTCTGACGGGTGCTGGGCAAGCGTCAGTTGAGTGGCATCGTACAAGTCACGATTGGTATCAGACAAGTTGATGCGAAGTTTATAAATAGTGGGTTTGAGTGCCATAATACTTCAATAAAAAAATAGCCAGCGAATGCTGGCTATCATAATTCTTTAGTACTTGAAAATTAAAGTACTTTGATGTTCTCAGCTTGTGGGCCTTTTTGACCTTGAGAAACAACGAACTCAACTTTTTGACCTTCAACTAGAGTACGGAAACCGTCGCCAGTGATTGCAGAGAAGTGAGCGAAAACGTCAGGACCGTTTTCTTGTTGGATGAAACCGAAACCTTTAGTTTCGTTGAACCATTTAACTGTACCAGTAACAGTGTTAGACATAATGTATATCCTTGATAAATCTTATAAAGCCATGACGGCACCTATAGCGTGGAAAAGGAGATTGCTATTGCGCACGACGTTAAGGCAGATATACAAGAAATCTAACGATAACGGCGAAAGTAAACAAGAACCGTTTTCTAGCTGCCTGACAGTCTAATGCTAAGTGCAACTAAGTCAATAAAAATCGGTGTAAATAATTTAGAAAAACAAATGTTTTCATTAGAATTTTGCGCTAGGTTTACTTTCGAAAATATTATCGCAGTTCGTATAACTGGTGTAACATTCGACTGCTTGGTTGAATGTGTGGCTAAGTGACTGGTGAAATCCTGATATTGAGTGTTTTATCAGTCGAATGAACCGTTTTATAAACCGAACAAATCAAAGAGAAAAAGTAAAAGTGATGGAAAAAAGTAAGGGCGATTTCACGCCTAGTGTGACGTTGGAGCATGATATGGGCAGAGGGGTGGTGAAAGATAACGCCTTAAAAGCACTTGTGACGAGTTCGATGTATCGAACACACGTAGAGAAAGCGAAGAAAGGAAAAGGCAGTTTCAGTCGTAAAATGAAACACAAAGGCAAAGAGCCCTACTCCATAGCTGCCTAAAGGTGGCTATCGAATAGGGCTCTTCATGTCAGAGGCCAAAGTGTTTG
Organism: Vibrio sp. R11-SG3-ISO3-SZ; assembly: GCF_059834345.1. Classification (NCBI taxonomy): domain Bacteria; kingdom Pseudomonadati; phylum Pseudomonadota; class Gammaproteobacteria; order Vibrionales; family Vibrionaceae; genus Vibrio; species Vibrio sp. R11-SG3-ISO3-SZ. The sequence continues at coordinate 32,567 of NZ_JCBDGX010000134.1, read as the reverse complement.
GCGTTAGCGTTCAATCTTTGGCGAATAGAGGGAGTACGCTGTAATCTGCCCTGCCACGATCGCTGAGAACATGAACAACGCAGAAAGCCCGATACTCGGAATGGGCAAAATCGATTGTTCAAAGACGGATTGGCCCGCACTGACTAATACGCGGCTACCCGGAACCAAAATGATGATGCCCTGAACAATGTAGATGCTGCCCGTCAATTCCATCTTTTTCGCCAACCACGTGCCATATAAAGTGATCAGCACTGTCGTGACCCAAGTTCCGACGACCCAGCCGCTCTCAAAGCCTAAATAAAATGGCCCCCACATGCCGAGCATCGCCACCGGCAGCCCCATCAAAATGTCCTTTGGTCTTGCGTTAAAGATAATGCCGAGTGAAATCGAAATCAGAAACAGGCCGCTGACGTGCAACCAAAGCGGAACTTGATTGATGTAAGTGCTAGCGGCAGCTTGCCCCCATATGGCTTCACCAATGTTGAGCCCCATAACGATACCGACAAACAGCTTAATCAACGAGAGCGCACTTTGTCCGAGTAAGCTCGTGCCAGACACCAAATCATTGAAGGCGAGACACTCAAGGGAGTTGGCAATCGACAACCCCGGAACGAATAGCACGATTGAGGCAATACAAAGCGCCCAGACCGGTATCTGCGCCGATGTGCTGGCAAAATAGGCCACCAGAATGCCGGTCAATAACGCCGAGACAAACTCCACCGCGATCGCACGGCGAGCTTTGCACACTTGCTGCGTCATCCACACCACAAAACCAAGTAGCACAGAGAGTAAAATCGCATCAATGGTACTGCCGACCAGCATCAGGTAAGCCGGTGGAATCCCCATGTTTGCCAAAGCAATCACCCATTTCGGATAACCCACAGGCTCTGGAACAGGTTCGGAGCTGGGTTGGTTAATACGAATGATGGTATTGGCCAGTAAACTAAGATTAATCGACGCGAGAGGATGGCGGCGCATCACGACGGCATTATTGTCATCCGGAAACTGATAGTTCACCGTGGTAGGTGTGGCTTGAACCATCACATCGACGCCGTGTTTACGGGCGTAAAACTTAGTGTATTTTTCGAGCTTATAAGGCGCACAGCCGCTGCGATGGAGCGTGTCTCCGATTTCGACGATTTTTTTGATTCGGTATTCTGAAGGCATGAGTGAATGACATCCGTTGGAATGCACAAAGTTGAGTGCGCGAAAGGTATCAGAGCGTGACTAGCGTGTAAATATCGAACAGCGCATTGTTATAGAGGTGAGGTAACCGATGTTTTAAAACTGATGACGCATGCGCTTAAGCCAATCTATGGATCAAAAATGAAAACTAGGGTTTTGCTGTATATAAATGGCGCTACTTTTGCCTGTGTTGAAGTGATTTAGATCATAAAACAGCCACTATTTTTAGATGTAAAGTTTGTTATCAACTTGTAACCTTTGTGCCAATTTGTGTGTGTGAAGGCTGCAAGTGCAGGTGGTGTAATTACTCCAGAAAATCTATCTGTAACAATTATTTAACCATTGTTAATTCTGGTCGGATGAGCCTGTTTTTGGTTAAAAAACGCGCTTGCATTTGGTCGAGAAAAGGCGAAAATAAACGCAAAATGAGTTTGCGAAAATGAAAGGAAGCTTTTTTCTAGGTTTAAAAAGCGAGGCACACAATGAAACTGTTTCTAATTCTTATGATGTCTGTATCTGCTGGCGTAGCGTCTGCTGATCACTTTCACTCTTTCTTGCTCGGTGTTTCGATTGCGACACTGGCAGTCGCAAGCTGCTACTGGTGCGCGTTTCAGCGTGTTCAATTCCCGCAATTGGCGTTGGCGATGTTGATACTCGGTTTGTTCGCGAAATTTTTTGTCGCCGCAGCGGGCGTGCTCTTCGGTGTATCACAAGGCCTAATCACTTCACCGCTGGTATTTGTGATGAGCTACCTCTACTTCTCTATCGTCGCGACGTACCTTTGGTATCGCTACCGCAACCGACGCATCAAAAATCCATTTTCGGTGAAACGAACGCTCTCCGGATCCGCAAATTGATAAGCGAAATCCACACTAAGCATCGATGCTGAGTGTTGTGACCTATTGCTAAAGCCAGCGACCAGTCGCTGGCTTTTTCGTCCTTACTCTTTTTACCTGTTGCCGTGTGATTTTTACGTCAAATCTCGCTCAATAGTAACCATTGATTACAACAGGGCTGCAAGCAGCATCAGGTTGTTTATACTCAGGTATGTGTGTTAACCCAACAGGACATTTACCGCGAAATATGAAAAAACACTCTTTGATAGCGTCGGTCTTCCTTTCTTCTTTGGCGACTGCTCACGTAGCAGTGGCTGCTCCAACGATTGTTCCTGATGCGCCGGTGTTGGGCGCCAATGGGTATATTTTGATGGACTACAACACAGGTCACGTGTTAGTCGAGAAAAACGCCGACACCAAACTTAACCCAGCCAGTCTGACTAAGTTGATGACGGCCTATGTCGCTGGGCAAGAAGTGAAAGCAGGCAACATCTCCTTAGACGATGATGTTCGAATTAGCCAACGCGCATGGGCGAAGAACTTCCCTGATTCATCGAAGATGTTCATTGAAGTCGGCACCGACGTGAAGTTGATGGATCTCTACCGCGGGTTGATTGTTCAATCAGGTAATGACGCCAGTGTCGCCATTGCTGAGCATGTGGCAGGCAGCGAGGACGCGTTCGTTAGCTTGATGAACTCTTGGGCGGACAAGTTGACACTCACCAACACGTCCTACACCAACCCCCATGGTCTAGATAGCGATGGTCTGTTCTCCACACCTCGGGATATCGCTAAGCTCAGCCAAGCGATTATTCGTGATCTACCGGACATTTATCCGCTCTACAGCGAAACCTCCTACACCTACAACGGCATTACTCAATACAACCGTAACGGTTTATTGCGTGACCGCAGCATGAATGTCGATGGTATGAAAACCGGTTATACCAGCGGCGCCGGCTACAGCTTAGCGACATCAGCAACCAGTGGCGACATGCGTTTGATATCGGTTGTGATGGGTTCAAGCAGCACCAAATCACGTGAGTCAGAAAGCAAGCAGTTACTGAGCTACGGTTTTCGCTTCTTCGATACCATCTCGCCAACCCGAGCCGGTCAATCGGTCGCCTCACCTAAAGTGTGGATGGGTAAAACCGATACCGTGGACGTGGGTGTGGAAAAAGATGTTTTCATCACTCTAGCGAAAGGAGACGTCACCAAGCTCACCGCCGAAGTTGAATTTAGTTCCGATCTTGTTGCGCCGATTGCACAAGGCGAAACCCTAGGACAAGTCATTTACAGCATCGATGGCGAAACCGTGGCGACGGCCCCACTGATTGCCCAGCAACCTGTCGAGGAAGGTGGCTTGTTTAAGAAGCTGGTGGATTGGTTTAAGCGCCTGCTAGCGAGCCTGTTCTAACTCTCCCCTCGATATATCGCGGGCACTTTGTGCCCGCAGATTTCTCGCCAAAGATTCAAATTGCGCTAACTTCTCTCTGACATCGTCTTGACGCGCTGCGCGGACAATACCGCCTTATTGACTCAACTTTATTATCGCGACCATTGAACAACGAGAGCAGCATGGAATTTACCGAACAAGACAGAGAGGCGATCTACACGACTTGGATGTCGCAAAAATCAAAGATGCGCCTAACGCAAATGGAGTTTGCGAAGAAACTGGGCATGAACCAACTGAGCTTCTCGCGCGTGCTGCGCGGTGAGGCGCCGATGACAATGCCTTTTGTCACCAAGTTCTGTCACTTACTTCACTTAGACCCCAAATTGGTGGTGCCCAGCTTAAAAGAACGCAGCGATCAGGGACCGAAAATTGTCTACTTGCAGAGCCGTATGAGCGTTGATGGCGAAATCCAAAACGCCTATATCGAAGGCAATCAAGTGATTGTCGAATACGCACATGTGGTGCGAGAAGGGTAGTCATGTTAGGGTATCGCGCGACCCATTTATCCAAACAGCGCACTCTGGTTACCCCACCATGCTTGAAAAAGAAAACCTCATCAAACTGGCTCGCACCCCTATGCCTTTTGGCAAATACGCGGGCCGCATGCTCATTGACCTACCTGAAGAATACTTGCTGTGGTTCGACCGCAAGGGTTTTCCAAATGGCGAGCTAGGTGATCTTCTAAAATTATGCTTAGCTTTGAAAATAGAAGGCTTGGATAATGTAGTAAAGCCCCTGAAGCGAGACTTTTAGCTTGACGTAGTATCAAGTTGAAGCTGTTAATGAAGAAGGCGGCCTGATGGCCGCCTTTGTATTGTTGGCTAAAGATTATGCTTTAAGATTATAGAACTTAAACGCTTAGAGCTTGCGATGTTATTTCTTATACATGGAAATGGTTGATTTAACTAAACCATCACTACTTAGTGTACGGCGATTAAGTGTGCCTTGATCCCAATCTTTGCCAGCAGGTGAATATTCCCAGCGATTGAATTTAACATCGTCGTCAGCACAATCGGCAGACATATCATCTTCGTCTTTATCGCACCAACGAATAGTGGTGTTTAGCTGTGCTAGTGTCGCTTTACTTTCGTTACTTGCGCCATTGGTAGTAAACCACCAGAAATCCATTTCGGCGAGTTCAGCATATGACTTTGTTTCTGAAATCTGAGCGGTCTCGCAGCCACTTTCAAACTCTGCGCCAGTTACAGTGACACCTTGTTCATCAAAAGTATAGGTTGAAGTCGCTACCACGTCACAGCCATTGCGAGTCGCGACCGCATGCCAGTTCCCTTTAAAGTCCACGTAGCGCTCCGCAGTTGGGCTATCGACTAGGTAAGCAAAGCTCAATGACTCTGACGTACGACCATTATACATACCACTAGTTACCGTGCGTTTCTTCACTTCAGTGTAAATGCCAGTTATTGAATCGTAGCTCGTTGATAGTTTGTCTTTTTGCATCGCTGAGCCATCTTGCTCATCGCTGTCATCGTATTCGGTGATACTAAATCCAGTTAATTTGGCTTCTGAGCAGTTTTGGTCTGCAAGACATTCATAGAGGACGCCAAATTCCTTCACATCCTCCCACGGTTCATCTTCATCTTCGCTAGACTCAGTATTTGGATTGAGCAGGTTGTATTGAAAATAAGTATTGTCTATGTCGAACTTGGGGCTAGGTGTAGTGATTTCGGCACCATCACAATAAGACTTACCATTGTCAGTATCATAACTGTAGTTTGCGTCGTTAGCTCCATCAATGCAGGTTAAGTATAGCTTGGCTGCATCACCACTTAGCTTGGTGTCGTTTGAGCCTTGTAATATGAGCAGTTCTGCTTCGTTTAAGCGCATGGTCATGATTGGCATGCCTTGGACTTGATCAAACAAATCTTTGTCTAGCAGTTTGTCGGCATGCACATAAAGGTGTTCATGTGTATCGCTTGGGTTTTTCGCCAACAGTGCCGAGTCAACAGTGCGAAGGTACTTGCCTGAGCCTCGTTGCCAATCGGTTAAGATCGCTTTGCTACCGCGCTCAAGGCCTTTTAAGGAGTCGTTTAGGTGCTCAAGTGCGTCTTCCTCACTGATCCAGTCACTATGATTCAGTTCCGATAGAACATCGGTTGCAGAGGTTAGATCGTGCAGCATCACATTGTTAAGAGCAGCAATCATGCTTGCGCTCGGCGACTTGACGGTATCTGGTAGCGTAATAGAGCCGTTGCTGGCATCGTCCATGGTTTGCAGAATACGTGCTAGATTGAGGGCTTTTTGGAAATTACCCGTAGCTTCAAAGGGAGAAGTAATCGAGCGCGCAGACGTGCTGCCAATTCTTAGGCCATTTTCACCACCTAAGAAAAATGCGATTGTATCCCCTTCTTCATAGTTGTAGTTACCTTCGGCATCGGTGTAACCAGACTTGCCACTAGGTTTAGCCACGTAATATAAGCCTTCCACTGCGGCATCGATGAATTGGCCTTGAGTTGTTGGTGATTCTGTTGGAGGTGGTGGTGCAGTCGATGAGTCACTTTTACAACCTGCAAGTGCGATTGCAGCAATAACTGACGTTGCAATAGCTGAGTGTTTTAAAAACATTTTTTTCCTTATTTATTAGATATGTATCCATATTTCTGTAGAGGTTAAACCTCTGTTGCATAATAGCCTGAAAGCATATCTCAGAGGGGGATTTATCACGGGGAATATGTAACAATTCGTGATATAACAATGATTTATATTTGGTTTGCATGCATTGACTCGGGCAATGGTGGGTAATCAAGGATTCTAGTTTCAACTTGCTCGAAGAAAGTGATTAACGCCAAAAATGTTTGATCGTTTGGCAGAGGTCTATATTTATGTGTAAACGTCGCTAACGACGGTAAAGTTACTCAGGGTCTTGGTTGTTTATCGAACAGTCTAGATTTTGACTCAAATACAAATCAAAAGTGACTCACTTCACAGTTTCCAGAAGGTGACTGTATTGTTTTTGGTCCGAAAGCAGGGTTTTCCGGAAGGGGAGTTAGGGGATTTACTAAAACTGTGTTTGGCCTTGAAAATTGAAGGCTTAGATAGCGTTGTTAAGCCTCTAAAACGAGGTTGAAGATCCCTTTCAAAAAGGTGGTTGAAAATAGTCATAAGCTGGCCTTAATGACCAGCTTCATAACACAAATTAATTAGTAGTTCGGAATGTTCATGGTATTAACATCACTTCCAATGTCGTGAGCAAACAATTGCTTCAAAACTTCTTTTGCTTGGTGTCCGAAAACATGAGAACCATATACTGGCCGTGGGTCTGAAGGGCGATCTTCACCGCCAAATCCAGCAAAGTGGTATCCGAAACCAAGGGCATGAACTAACTCATGTGCGACAAGCTCTGGTGAGTGAGTACATGTAGCTTCTTCACTAGCGATTCGTACCCACTGCCAACCAAGGTTAGCGATTGTGCTATCGGCGTCAATGATTGTAGTACCACTGGAACTCCATGGCCCCCTGCCAACTCCGCCACATAGCCCTGTATGACCTGCTGTTTCGTAGTTGGACTCAAAGATGAAGCCACCTTCGCTTGGAATACTTGAATAATCCACCTCATGACCCCACAACATATCTCCATCATTGGTCTGAATTTCAATGTTAACTTCTGGAATCTTATTATCTATTTCGGACAACTTGAATACTTGACGGCCTACCGCGTCTTCAATTAACTTGATCCCGTCGTAAATATTTTGGTGAGCTTCAAAGTTTGGCTCATTCGTTGAATTATTTACGTAGACTGGAATTAAGTTCTGATCGATGTCATGGCGACGAATCATACCGTCGACAGGTGGGGTGTTTAGATCCAGAGCGCAAGCAAATGCATCGCAATACCATTGGTTGTTCTTCGCTGCCAAATCTGACAATCCATCATGTGGTAGTAGAATTCCCTGATAGAGTTCTGAAAATTCATTTTCACCTAGGAGAGTAAATACCTTTGTAATACTCTCTGTTGTAGGTTTAGGGTTTCGGAAGTCACCACCGTCTCCACTATCACTATCACTGCCCCCACAACCTGCAAGCGCGATTGAAGCAATAACTGACGTTGCAATAACTGAGTGTTTTAAAAACATTTTGTTCCTTATTTATTAGGTATTTATCCATATTTTTGTAGAGGTTAAACCTCTGTTTCATAATACCCTGAAAGCATGTCTCAGGAGGTGAGTTTGTTACGGGGTTTTGTAAAAATTCATTACATAACAATGGTTTATACTTGGTTTGCATGTATTGGTTTGGGTAATGATGGGTGATCAAGGATTAGTTTCGACTTGCTCGAAGAAAGTGATTAACGCCAAAAATGTTTGACAGTTTGGTAGAGGTCTATTTTTATGTGTAAATGTAGCTAACGACGGAAAAGTTACTCAGGGTCTTGGTTGTTTATTGAATAGTCTAGATTTTGACTCTAATACAAAGCAAAGGTGAGTTACTTCACACTTTCCAGAAGGCAACTGTATTTGCTTTGGTTCGATAAAAAAGGCTGGCCGAACGGTGAGCTTGGTCAGTTATTGAAGCTGTGCCTCGCACTCAAAATTGAAGGGTTAGATAGCGTGGTAAAACCGCTAAAGCGCCTATGATTTGCCGCAGATACTCCCACTTTAACGACAAGAAACCGTATGAAACTTGATATCAACGCACTGAAACACCACCAACTAGTCGAAGATGGTCAATTGGAAGGGTGTTACATTCATCAACCTGCTAAGGGCAGTCAGCAAGACGACCAAGCCGTATTGGCCGAGCGCCAAGCACTAGAGAATATGGGATATAAGGTCGTCCAGGTACAAACTAAAGGCCGTACCACAACGTTTTCTGAAGCCATGCAAGAGCTAGCCAAGAAGACGGCCAATCAGTCTAAGTAGTTAGCGACAGTGCCTATCGTTGTCTGAATGGATATCACTATGCGCTGACCCCTTCGTGCTCGGTAGATTGGGAAGGTAAACCCATTAAATTGCCTTCTTTTCCACTAATTGGTCGAGAATTGAACTGGCTTTCTCTCTAAACAAATCTCTCAATAAACGAACCGTTGGCGTGATTGACTGTCTGCTAGGGCAGACCAACCAAAGTTCGGTCGGTGTGGGCTTATAATTGCGCATAATACTGACGACACGCCCATTCAGAAGGTCATCGGACATATCGAGACAAGACTTAATAGCGATCCCTTTCCCTGCAACACACCAGCGTCTCACTAGGTCCCCATCATTTGAAGCCCTGTTACCCTTCAGCTTTACCTTGTGAGTAATACCTTGATCGCTAAATTGCCACTCATTTTGCAAGACATCATGTAGCTGATAAAACAGTGCATTGTGTTGTAGCAGATCATTGGGGTGCGTTGGCGTTTGATGCTCAGATAAATAGCTCGGGCTTGCACACAATACCCTAGGTACATCGCAGATCTTAAATCCATACATATTGGCATCAGTTGGTGACCCATAGCGCAATGCCAGATCAACAGAGTCACGATAAAAATCAATAGTGCTATCACTGATGTTTGAGCGCAGTGATACATTTGGGTATTGGCACAAAAACTCATCTAACCAATACGTGACAAGGTTTCGGCCTAAATCAGAGGATAGGGCGATACGAATCTCACCATGGATAGTGCCTAATTCCTCGTGTAGGCTCATTTTGGCCTGTTCAAGTTGCTTTAGTGCTTCCTCACACTTAGGTAAGTAGCGCTCTCCAGCAGGCGATAGTCTCAAGTGGCGTGTAGTGCGCACAAAAAGCTCGACACCCAAAGAGGCTTCTACGCGCTTTACTGCAGCACTAGCTGTCGCGGTGCGCATATCTAAATTGGTTGCCGCTGCGGTGATACTACGAAACTCCGCCACTTTCAAAATCACCTGTAAATCTTCCAAGAGCATAACGAGACCTTTCCAGTCCAGAGAGGACAACATTGAGGTATGAGTTAAACCATATATAGCAATGGAGCGTTTTGAGCAATCTATTTTCAAATTATTTTTGAAAATAATTCAATTTATCACCTGTTTTTAATGGTAAATGATTATTCTACTATACAAACGAACCGAAACACGCCGCCAAGTGTAGTGGTCACGCTACTATCAAATGATTTTTGATACTGCTTAAAAAATGAAAGGATAAACCTGAAAGTTACTGTATCTATACTAAATGGTATAGCAAGCTCTTTTGCTTTGAAAGGAGTTTAACTTTTTGTTTTGTATGATTTTTAATGCGTTGATATATAAAGGAAGCAAACATGACTAAATTAACTATTGTTGCAAATATTGTGGCGAATGAAGATAAAGTTGAGCTGGTAAAAACAGAGCTACTCAAGTTGATTGACATTACTCGCTCGGAGGAAGGGTGCGTTAATTATGACTTACATCAAGACAACGAAAATCCAGCTCATTTCTTGTTTTTCGAAAACTGGGCATCCCGTGAACTGTGGCAAGCACACATGGGGAACAAACACCTAGCCGATTACCTGGCGGCAACAGAAGGAGCCGTAGCGAGCTTTACCATTAACGAAATGACTCAAATCGCGTAATTCTGTATTGGGAGCACGTTGGTTATTTGTCGTAGCCCGTTCTCCAGAGTATCCCATTAAGGTATATCGAATGAAAAACATCAAACCACTTCTAGCAATTACGATTGCGGCTATCTTAAACACTGCGCAAGCCGCGGATATTGAAGTTGTCGCCCAGCTCAACGGAACACGTCCAGGAAACATCACGGTTACTGAACAAGGCCGCACATTCCTATCTATGCAACCTCTAGATGGACCTCAATACCGTGTTGTTGAGCTGATGAAAGATGGTTCAACAAAACCTTTTCCTAGTGAGGATTGGGCAAATGGTCCCGAGATTGGCGAGGTCGGTTTGTCTTCGGTGATTGGTATTGATAGTACAGACGACGGTGTCGTTTGGATTCTCGATATGGGCAGTGCTGAAGCGCCAGCGCAGATTGTTGCTTGGGATACGGAAAAAAACACCTTGTTTAAGCGTTTAGAGATAAGCAAAGATGTGACAGTTGGCAACTCTTTCCTGCAAGACTTTGCTTTAGATACAAAACGCAACCAGATGTATATTGCGGATACTAGCCTTGGAAATCTATTTGGTGAGCCGGCACCAGCTTTTATTGTGGTGGATCTAGAAACTGGTAAGTCTAGACGCGTGCTTGAATCATATAAGGCTTTACTATCACCAGAGTATGATGTGGTAATTGATGGCTCATTGATGGGGACGAAGCGCGAAGATGGTTCATCGGATGCACTCTACCTTGGACTAAATCCTATCACAATTGATGCGGCGAACGAATGGGTCTACTTCGGCACGGTTAATGGTAGCGCTATCTACCGGTTACCAGCGGGCGCTCTTGCAAACGAAAATCTGACTGACATAGAGCTAGCTCACTCCATTGAGTTCTATAACGAAAAACGGCCGAGTGACGGTATGATCATTTCGGAAAATGGAGATATTTATGTGGGCGATGTTGAGAAAAACGCGGTGAGTATTGTAACCAGTGAGAATTTCAAGACATTTGCACAAGACGATGAATTGCTCTCATGGGCGGATGGCTTCTCCATTCACGGGGGCTACCTCTACATTACGCAAAACTCCCTGCACCTAAATCCTGCTCTGAATGAAGGAGAGGAAGGGGCAAGCAAACCGTTCCACGTTTTACGCATCAAACTATACTAGTGAGTTGTCACTACTCCCTCCACTATTAAGCGTATGCTCTTCGCCATAACATACGCTTTTTGTTTTGGTTGCCACTCTCGTCCATTAAAATTTATTTGGTTATGCAATGACCTTTTTGTACTAAGCAGTAGAGCCCTTTGATTTTCAAAAATTAATTGAATGTGACTAAAAGATTGGGCGCTTTATCGCGAATATCAGAACGCTATCATTAAGCTGTCCAATTAAAGGAGAATGAACAATGTCAGTCCCAAATACAATGAAAGCCATTGGCTTTACCCGATCATTAGCAATTACCGAGAAGGAAAGCTTGGTTGAGTTTGATACAAGTATTCCTGAACTAAGAGAGGACGATCTTCTCGTCAAAGTGAGTGCTACTTCCATTAACCCTGCAGATGCGAAAATTCGTATCCGTAATGCAAAAGACAAAACTCTAGCGCAACCCAAAGTACTCGGTTACGACGCAGTTGGTGAAGTGATTGCTAAGGGTGGCAATGTTTCAGGCTTCAACATAGGTGATCGTGTGTATTATGCAGGTGATGTAACTCGTATGGGCGCTAATGCTGAATACCAAGTAGTCGACTACCGAATTACCGCTCACGCACCACATAGTCTTTCTGATGAGTCTGCGGCAGTGATGCCATTGGCGACATTGACCGGCTGGGAAGCTTTGTTTGATCGTCTGCGTATTCGTCCAGAAGAAAAGAAATCGATCTTGATTATTGGTGGTGCGGGGGGCGTTGGCTCAATAACTATTCAATTGGCGAAACAGCTCACTAATCTGACTGTGATTGCTACGGCTTCAAGGCTTGAGACAGAACAATGGGTAAAGGGCATGGGCGCTGACCACGTTGTCAATCACCGTAATCTAGTAGAATCTGTACGTGAAAAGGGCATCGAACATGTTGACTACATCTTCAATGTGGCTGATACCAAAGGTCATTGGGATGCGATGGTCGAGCTAATTGCTCCACAAGGCATGATCAGTTCAATTGTAGAGTTCGATGGTGGTGTCGATCTCTCTGCACTACAAGGTAAATCAGCAGGCTTTGTCTGGGAGTTAATGTTTACCCGCTCATTGTTTAACACTGACGATCTTCAGAAGCAGCAAGAGATTCTCTTCCAAGTTGCGAACTTGATCGATGCAGGGCGTATTAAGTCGACACTTACCACAACATTGAAGGGCTTCAGTGTCGAGACGTTCAAAGAGGCACATCAACGCATAGAAAGTGGTGCTTCAATTGGCAAAACTGCAATTAAATATTAAATCAGCGCTAGATACACTGAGTGTGTATGACTGATTGTTGACAAGACTGATTAAGCGGAAAAATCATTATGAAAAGTGAAATTATCAAGGATTTAGAGCAACGGTACACAGCAAAACGTTACGACAAACATAAACGCATTCCCCAAGAACAACTGAATATTATTTATGAAGCGATTCGTTTGTCTGCGTCATCAATAAACTCGCAACCTTGGAAATTTATTGTTATTGAAAGTGATGAGGCAAAAGAGCGCATGCATCGCACGTTTAGAAATAAGCATCACTTCAATCAGCCCCATATTAAGGCAGCCTCTCATATTATTCTGTTTGCGCATAACCCTAGCTATACCCGTGAAGATTACGCGAAGGTTGTTGATAAAGGGATTGCTGATGGGCGAGTCTTGCCGGAGAATCGAGAGCAAGCGTTTGGTAGTTTCGCATTTGCCGAGCTAAATACCCATGATTCCGGCGATACCTCTGCTTGGACCAAAGCACAAACCTATTTGGCATTGGGTAATACATTACATGTGTTGGCTCGATTAGGAATCGACTCTACTACAATGGAAGGCGTAGACTCTGCATTAATCAGCGAAGAGTTTTGCCGAGAACTGGGTGGGTATCAATGTGATGTCGCACTGGCCATGGGTTACCACCATCAAGAAGAAGACTATAATGCAAGTTTACCTAAATCGAGGCTGGCTCTTGATTCAGTGTTAACGGTGCTATAGGCCACACAAGCATGAGTGAGATTTCATCACCTCTCATGCTTTCCCGCTGCGTCTCCTTGCTATACCATTGTTTTGGGCAGATTGATTAATGGATCGTTGAATTACAAAATTATCCACATCCTTCTGTCCCATCACAATTCAGAAGTTATTCCACTAGCAGCGCTTTTATCTTTGGCATCACCTCTTTTGTGGCGAGGTACCCGGCTTCAATAGCCTGCTCTTTTTCATCAAATGCACCGCTGCTGCTTGGCTCAAACTTTGGGGCAATGATGATGTCTGCACTATTTAGCTCTTGCTGAGATAACCGACAGCTCTGCATGCGAAAAGTAGCAAGGGTGACCTTGCTTGCTTGTGCGTCAGGAGTCGGTTGATTGTGGCAAAATATATCGACTGCAATGATCTTTTGTGCGCCTAACTCTCTTGCCGCATCGACAGGAATCACGCTAAGAACACCACCATCAACCAGAATATCTCCTTGGTGCTCAATCGGGACAAATGCCCCAGGGATTGTTGATGAGGTTTGCACCGCGTTACCGGGATTTCCGGAACGAATCATCACGACTTCTTGCGTTGTGAGATTGGTAGCGGTAACGGCGACAGGTATTGGCATATCAGTTAAGTCATCATAGTCAACTTGGCTATTTATCCATTCAGAGAGTCTTTTCCCATTAACTAACCCTCTTGAAGACACCACAAAATCGGCCAGATCTAATATGCCAATCTCTTCAATTGCCGCTTCCATTTTCTCAACGCTCATGCCCGATGCATAGAGGACCGCCGCGATTGAACCTGCGGAAGTGCCGCTCACCACTTCTGCTTTTACCCCCTCTTCTTCGAGCGCTTTAATAACCCCAAGATGCATAAACCCTCGAACACCACCACCGCCAAAAGCAATACCGAGTTCATGTTTATCAGGTACTGGGGTCGTTACTGCGTTAAGGTCTTCGTAAACATTAGGAGAAGAGCAAGCCACTAAGCTGGCTGCTATGACTGAAAACATTAGCCTCTTGAACATCAAATTTTCCTAAATTGTGGAATCATCATCGTCTGATCCTCTGTCATCTTGTTGAGCTAGTTACTTCGATTTGTAAGCTGCTATCGGAGCGAGTATCGTCAATAATAGTTGACTATATCTCTCAAAAGGTTTGCTCAAATAGGTCAAATACTCTTTAAAAAATGCCTATTTGTATCACCACGGCGATTGAGGCACAAAATGAAACAGAGAATTAAACAAATAGTAGAGAGCCGGATTGTTGAAGATGGCATGGTCGAAACGGGCATCAAAGGTGTTAGTTTGTTTCGAGTGACGCACTCGATACCCTGTGCACCTGCGGTATATGAACCGACGGTGATTGTTATTTTGAGTGGTAAGAAAGAAGCGATTCTCGACGGCGATCATTACGTATATGACAGCAGTCAATATATGTGCTGTACAGTCTCTCTACCCGTCGAAGCGGGGACACCTGAAGCCTCTCCAGAAGAGCCTTTGCTAGGCGTTTATATTTCTCTAGATACCAAGGTTATGACTGAACTGGTGATTGAAATGGAGAGTGCCGTCAGCGCGATAAAACGACCAGAAAGTGGCTCGCAACCACCTGGTATGTCACTGGCTAATTGGGATGATACCTTTTCTGATGCGCTACTTAGGTTACTTCAATTGGGCGACAGTAGTATCGATACCGCTATCTTGGGTGAAAGCCGTCTGCGGGAATTCTACTACGCAGTGCTGAAAGGCGATGCTGGTATTTCTGCAAGAAGAGCGTTTGGAATTGGAAACGAAATCGCGAAGGCGATCGAGTACCTGTCACTGAACCTGAGTAAGAACGTCACTATTGATGAGCTCGCTTCTATCGTTTGCATGAGTCGTGCAGTTTTCCATCGTAAATTCAAACAAGCAACTCGTATGTCCCCTATCCAATTTATGAAGTCTATGCGCTTAAACAAAGCCGCTATGAAGATAGCAGGAGGGATGGGCGTTAACGAGGCTGCAATGGCGGTAGGGTATGTGAGCTCTTCTCAATTCAGCCGTGAGTTTAAACGTATGTATGGCCAATCGCCTAAGCAATGGAGTCAAGCCAAGGGCATGATTGAGAATATTGCGTAGTTAGCGAATTATTAGATAGTTTAAAATGCCTATTTGATACAAATAGGCATTTTTTAAAGAGCAATTCGCCTATTTCCTGTTCTGGGTGATAGATATAGTAATTCCACTGCGTCAGTGAAAGGTGACTTGCCGTGAAAAAAATTATTCTATCTATAGGAGTCAGTATGGCACTTGCTACTACAACCTTTGCTAAGGACATCAATGAGGATCTTTACCAACTGGAAAATACGGTTCATGACATGGAAGGTAATGTCTATCGAACGGTGACCATCGGTGATCAGGTCTGGTTAGCTGAAGGGCTGAGAAGTACCAAGTTCCAAGATGGTTCGGCTGTTAGCTCTGACGTCATTCCAAAAGATGATGAAGCTAACTTGTTGAAATATGGTCGACTATACAACTGGCATGATGTCGCTGATGAGAGAAACTTATGTCCTGCGGGTTGGAGAGTTGCGACAGATGAGGACTGGAAAAAGCTTGAGCGAAGCATTGGCATGCCTGAAGAGGAAGTTCACCAAGAAGGTTGGCGAGGCGGTGACCAACAGCTTGGCTTACAGCTAAAAGAGGCACAAGCTGACGGGCCATTTAAAAAGGTGGATCAGTCTTTAGTCAACAAACATAACTTCTTTGCCAGACCTGCTGGTGTTAAATGGAATGGCTTTTACATCACAGAGGGAGCTTATACCGAGTTTTGGACTGCCGATAGCGCATCTGACGCTAAAGGTATCATTCGCACATTGGCTTACTCTTGGTGGAATGCGCACAAAGGCGAAATTCGTCGTGCGACCAGCTCAAAAGATTATATGTTCAGTGTTCGCTGCGTAAAAATTTAAATTTGATCCAGAAGTTTTCTTCACTATATCAATAGCGCTTTCATTGTAGTTCTTCTATTTCTACTCGGTACTCGATATGACATATTCTTCAATTTTAATTACCGGCGCAAACTCTGGACTTGGGTTTGAGGCTGCTAAACAGTTTGCCCAAAGAAAAGGTATTTCAAAAATTATTTTGGCATGCCGAAGTGAAGAGCGAGCGGAACAAGCGCTTCAGCAGTTGGAGAAACTCACAGGCAAGAACATTTTCGAAACATTGATTGTAGATGTAAGTGATTTAGAGTCCTGTCGAAAAGCAGCTGAAAATCTTGATACCCAAGTCGATGGCATTGTATTAAATGCTGGTGGTGCAGGCGGTTCTGAGCCTACAAAACTTACAAAAGATGGTGTTATTTTTACCTTCGCAGTTAATGTATTAGGGAATATCCATTTAGCGGAACGTTTAATGAATACCGGGAAGTTAAACACTAGGGGATCGGTCGTGTATGTCGCCAGCTTTGCAGCAAGAGGAGCGCCTGAGATTGGCGCCGCGAAACCGCCGATTACAGAAGGCTCGATAGAAGAGTGGGTATCGGTTGTAAATGGAGAAAAATTTGCCCAAAACAAGGCATATACTGACCACTATGGTTCGGTAAAACTTATGGGTGCCCTATGGACCATGAGCATGGCACGCAAACATCCGAACTTTAGGTTTGTCACTGTTGATCCAGGAATGGCAGCGGGTACATCGGGGGCAGATGCTTTCCCTTGGTATCAAAAATGGGCAACCAATGCCACAATGAGAGTTCTGCAGTTCTTTGGTAAAGCACATTCTGTTGAAGTGGGTGCCAAACGTTATGTGGACGTGATGCTAAATACAGAGGATTTTGAGACTGGTATTTGGTGGGGCAGTGAAAAAGGGTTAACGGGAAAATTAGCCAACCAAGCAATACATTGGCCGGAAATTATTGGTCAAGAGTCAGTCCAAGATAATGCAAATACCGTTATTCATGAGTTTATAAAGTAGAAGTTTTAGTGTGAAATTATTCAGAGAACTCAAACAAATTTGAGCTATTGGATTAAAAATCAATAGCTTCAACTGACGGGTTATTGAGTCCCAAGTCCCAGAAAAACAGAGCAACCGCTAAGTCACTCATATTACCGTCGAACACTACACGCTTCGGGTGGCTAATTAAAACTAAACGCCCCCGAAGCGGCTCGATTCAATTGAGCTGTTGATGGTTTGATTGGTTAATTAGGCCAATAAATCCACAATGGCTTTGCCAACAGCGTGCGCGCTAGTTGGATTTTGCCCTGTGATAAGGCGGTCATCGACAATCACAAACTCTTGCCATGGCTGGACTTTAGAGTAGCGTGCAGCACTGCGTGCGAGAGACTCTTCAAGAAGAAAAGGAATGTCATTGATTGTACCGAAGTCAACTTCTTCTTCGCGAGTAAAGCCTGTCACGGATTTAGAGGCGATGAGCTTCTCACCGTTGCTGAGTGTGATTGGCAGAAGAGCACCAGGACCATGACATACTGCCGCAATAATACCGCCGTTTTCATAGTGTGTTGCGGAGATATTTGCGAATTCTTCATTGCTTGCTAGGTCTGAAAGAAGGCCAAAGCCTCCAGGATAGAAGATCGCATCATAGTGTTCTCCGTTCACTTGTGAAACAGGGATCGTGTTATTGATGCGGTTTTGGAAATCATCATTCGCTAAGATTTTCTCGTTGACCACATCACCTTCTATATCGGTACCGTACAGTGGCGCATGACCACCTTTGATTGAAGCAATATCGTACCCAAAGCCAGCTTCAAGCAGTTGGTCAAGCGCATGAGTAAGCTCTGGCGCGTAAGTTCCGTTCGCTTGGTCGGTATCACCGAGTGTCGCGTGGTTTGTCACAATAATTAGTACTTTTTTCATGCTGCTTTCCTCAAATGATTTGCGTCTCTTTGTTCAACACCCTCATACTATTTGCTATTCAAATGAGTGATAATACACTGGTTTGACAAAACATTATTGCTAAATAGCAAAGGTAACTATGGATAGCTTTGAGGGTATCAACGAATTTGTTACGGTCGCGGAGAGCTTAGGGTTTTCTTCTGCAGCAAAACAATTAGGTTGCAGTACGAGTCACGTTAGCCGCCAAGTGACGAAATTAGAGGAACGACTGGGTGTGGCGTTGTTAGCTCGTTCAACACGGAT
This sequence comes from Vibrio sp. R11-SG3-ISO3-SZ, assembly GCF_059834345.1. NCBI lineage: Bacteria > Pseudomonadati > Pseudomonadota > Gammaproteobacteria > Vibrionales > Vibrionaceae > Vibrio > Vibrio sp. R11-SG3-ISO3-SZ. Next base: position 14,312 of record NZ_JCBDGX010000134.1, on the reverse strand, counting down.
GGTGAGCTTAACTGAGGCCGGTCGAGCGTATTACCAGCAATGCAAAGAGCTAGTGATTGGGCTCCAACAAGCGAACGAACAGCTTACGACACAGCAAACTCAGTTAAGTGGTACGTTGCGCGTTAGTGCCGCTGGCGCATTTTCTGAAAACTATGTCGCTCCTGCTCTGATGGAATTCGCGAAACTGCATCCCAATCTTACCGTAGAAATTAACTTCAACACCCGTATGGTCAATTTTATTGAAGATGGTTTTGACTTTGCCATCCGTTATGGACAGTTGAGCGATTCGGGTTTGGTCGCGAGAAAACTCGTTGATCGACCCATGGCAGCAGCAGCCAGCCAGCACTATATTGATGAACATGGTCTGCCTATTCATCCAGAGCAGCTAAAGCAGCATAGCTGCATCATTGCCAATAAGGATGTCTGGTTGTTTGAAAAGGATGGAAAGCCCTTAGATGGCGTCAAAGTTCAGGGGAGATGGAAAAGCAACAATGTCCACACTGTTTTACAGGCTTGCAGCGAAGGATTAGGCATCGCGTATCTACCCAAAAGCAGTTTTAACGATGCCCTTTCATCCGGTCGATTGGTCCCTATTCTGGAGCCTTATTGGGGAAGTGGTAATAGTAGCTGGATTGTTTATCAGAACCGTCACTTCCTGCCATTGAGAGCAAGGTTAGCGATCGATTATCTTCTTGAGCGCTTTTCAAAATGGCAAGAGTGAGAAACTCGGTACAAATGTGAGCAATCCAATCATCGATTGGATAATCTCTACATTTAAATTCAAAGTGGATAATTGGTGGGTTTGAGAAGCACGATCAAGTTTAAATCACGGTCTCATTAGTGTATGCGTGATACCATAAACACGTTCTTTTTCCACCGAGACACATACATGTCATCAGATTACTACGGAACCAGCGCCGGTTATGCGCGCAAAGAAGCGGGCTATCGTGAAAAAGCGCTGAAACTTTATCCTTGGGTATGCGGCCGTTGTGCCCGAGAGTTTGTCTACTCCAATCTTCGTGAACTCACCGTGCACCACAAAGATCACGACCACACTAACAACCCAGAAGATGGCAGCAATTGGGAGCTGCTTTGTCTCTACTGCCACGATCATGAGCACAGTAAATACCTAGAGCACGATCGCTATGGCAGCGAAATCAAGCCAGGTGAAGATGATCACCAAAGCGCGACTTACAACCCTTTTGCCGATCTGGCGAAGATGATGAAAAAATGACAAGGCGCTCGCCATCACAAGGCAAAATCATCGTTTTTCTTTCTATATGCGGAGGGCGTCATACCTGTGCATTGTTTGAAAATGCTGTTGAACGATGATTTTGATTTGAAACCGCAGTTAAGCGCGATATCCAATAAGGTGAATCGGCGAGTATGCGGATCTTGTAGCTGACGCTTTACTTCATCCACCCTCCATTCATTGATGAATTGAAAAAAATTCTTATTCAATCCATTGTTTAAAAGTGACGATACTTCTCGCCTCGGCATCCCAAGTGAGTGAGAAAGTTGATATATCGTCAGGTCCGGATTTAAGTAGAGCTTTTCCGTTGTCATTAGTACATTGAGCTTTTGCAGATCTTCTGGGGCGTATGTTGGGGCGTTGACATCATCACCAACAGATGAGGTTTGCCTTTCATCTTGTTGCTCCCAACCCAAAGTTTGGTGTAACGGAGGTTGTTCTACTCCAAAGACGCACAACACGATAATAAAGGTTAGATATGAGAGCAGATGAGCGTCCATCGGATCAAGCAACGAGGTATCACCTGACTCATTGATGATATTGAGCAAGACCAAAAAAGCAAACAGTGAGGGAATGACGTAAATCCAAATCAAACTGATCGTCGACCCTTGCTGGGAGAAATAAGTGGATAAATTTCTATTATGTTTGCGAAGTATGCGAATAGTCCAAGCCGAATAGATCATAAAGATGATCAGATTGCATTGACCAAAAAACGCCAACATCCCCTCGATGACATCCGGTTTAGCACTGATGAAGTTCAGTTTATCCAACAAGCTGGAACTTGACCCAGGTAGAACAACGGCGTCTGGCTGATAGAGCGTGAATAGTGCGTAGAAGAGCAGGAAAGGGATCATGTGAAATGCGTACTTGTACGATGGCCAATACTCTTTGCTAATTAGCTGTTGTGTATAGATGAGCATGATTGGGCCATGCAATAAGTTTAATGCTGGATTAAGCCACGGAGCCATTAAGTGTGGACCGTGATCGTTTATCAAATCCAGCATGTGGCTAGTAAATGGAGCGAGTAAGACAAATAACCAGATCGTAATAATCACATATCCACGATGGAATTGAGGTTGCCTCAGCATCTTGAGGACGGTAAATGCCGATAGAGTCAGTGCAATGACCCCGAGGTTCCATGTCATATTGAATTCTATCACTCTCACTTTTCCTCGTTGACAACAAAGGTTTTTGTTTCGGCAAGCTGTCCGTTATTTCTTCGTGCATATCATATTGGAAAAATATAAAAAGTTCTAAAAATAGCGTCCAAACTTATGTTTTGGGACGATCGAGTTTGGGCTTGAGGGAATACTGTGGCTTATCAACTCAATACTAATTAGGTGATTTAGATGTTAAAGGTTCTTAGTAAAGCAGTGCTTTTAGGATTGATGACTGCGACAGCATTCCCGCTTCTCGCCCAAGACGATTTCCCCAAGTTACCAGATACAGGGCAATCGGGTCATTTTGATACTAACGGAAAAGCATTGGCTGCTTCGAGTGACAGTTTGTATTCAGGTCAAGATGCGTCTTATGAAGGCGTGCCTTTGCGATATCAAGACAATGGTGATGGTACAGTGACCGATTTAAATACCGGCTTAATGTGGCAACAAGATCATGACACAACGAGAAGAAACCTAGCTGACTCAGTAGCGGTTGTAGAATCAATGACCCTCGGCGGCTATGATGATTGGCGCCTCCCTACCATAAAAGAACTTTATTCTCTCGCCAACTTCGATGGTGAATTAATGAAGCCCGAGAGTGGTGCAGTTAGCCAACCTTATATCGATACCGAATACTTCGATTTTGAATACGACAAGCGTTTGCCTTTTGCCGGTGCATTTTGGTCTAGCACTGTCTATAACAAAGGTTCGGTACAAAATTTCACCACTCATGGAGGTCTACAGGGTGGCTTCGGTTTTAATTTTGCCGATGGACATATCAAATCCTATGAAACAGGGTTGTTTTTTGATGGGTCAGAAATTCAGGACTCCGATAATATGTTTGTACCAGGTAACTACGTACGCGCAGTTCGTGGCACAACGACTCTCTATGAAATGGATTACGTTGATAATCAAGATGGTACCGTTACAGATCGCTCGACTGGCTTGATGTGGGCGAAAAGTGACAGTGGCGAAAGGATGAACTGGGTTGACGCACTGGAGTACGCCGAAAACGCCACTTTGGCAGGGTATAGTGATTGGCGTTTACCTAACGCAAAAGAGCTTCAATCTCTGGTTGACTACGAAAAGAAAGATCTACCCGCGATCAACACGACTTATTTTGATGTGACACCAACTCAGTTTGAGTCAAGCAATGATTCGTACTATTTTTGGACGAATACCACTCAAGGTGACTTTAAACACACGGCGGTCTACGTTTCTTTTGCGCAGGCATGGAGTAAGAAAAATTCTGATTCTACTCAATACTACGATTGGCATGGCGCCGGCGCACAACGTAGTGATCCCAAAAGCGGTATACCTGCCGACTATGAGCTTGCTTCTGAGATGGCCACGGATTACATCTCAATTGATAATTGGGTTCGCTTGGTGAGAGACGTGCAGTAAGTTAATGTTGACGCCTAACTAAGAATTGAGGGCTGGGATCATCTTGCGTGAATGAAACAGATTGGACACGCTCTACAGCATTTTGATTTCAGTCCTTGCCCCCTAGACTCACAAGACACGCCATTTCCTCGCTGGCTCTCCCACAAGTTCAGCGAGTATTTTCTCTGTTCACTATCACAAATGTATATCAGCCTTTTCTAAAATAAAGGCTGATATATCAGTGCGATCGATTATTAACTAAAGCATCATCACGGCAATTGTTGACTATACTTTCGTTTAGATAGCGTTCTCAAAGGCGAAGTGTTTGTGACCAAATCCATTCTGATTGTTGATGATCAGCCCATTATCCGCACCATGTTAGCGTCCACGCTTAATGCGTTGGGGCGCTTTGATATTCATGAGGCAGGGAATGGGGCGCAAGCGTATGACGTAGTGGCAGGGGCGCATATCGATCTTATCTTTTGTGACATTAATATGCCCGATTCGGATGGCCTCTACTTACTGCAAAAGTTGAGTAATGAACGATTTCGCGGCGACATCGTCATCATTAGTGGTGAAGACGATGCGCTGATTCGCTCTACACGCACACTCACCGATAGCTACCATCTGCGCATTTTAGGCGTATCGTCCAAGCCCATCACGGCTGCGATGATTCGTCACTACCTGCATCGTAAACCGGGCTGTGATGTGCACGATCAACCGCTCGAGAGTGAGCCGTTAACGCCGCAAGTGTTGGCAATGCATCTCGATAACAAACATGTAAAAGCGTATTTTCAGCCACAATACTCATTAGATACGATGCAGTTGATGGGCTTTGAAGCCTTGGCGCGAATCGAACCCGATGAGAAGACACTGATTCTGCCCGGCCGCTTTATTTCGACTGCGGAAAACAGCTGTTTGATGATGCGGCTCACCTTGCAAGTGATCAACGCCGCCATGCACGCTTTTTCTCAGTTAGGCAGCGCGTACGACCATCTCACCTTATCACTCAATGTCTCTAGCCAAGTGCTGGAAGATGAGCACTTTCCGCAGTGGTTGTCGGACAAAGCGGCAGAGTTTCGCATCAGCAATCATCGCATCGTGTGCGAACTGACCGAAACCTTGATTTCAAACGATCCACAAAGCGTGCATGTGTCGTTACTTCGCTTGCGGATGCTCAATTTCGGCGTCTCGATTGATGATTTTGGTACTGGCTATGCAACCCTCACCCAGCTTCACTCTCTACCTTTTAACGAGCTCAAAATTGACAGGAGCTTTGTGTTTGATGTGCTGGAGAATGAAAAATCACTGGCCGTATGTCAGCGCTGTATTGGCCTTGCCCAAGACTTTGGTCTCAAAGTCGTGGCTGAGGGGATTGAAGACAATAAAACGCTGCAAGCGATACAGCGTTTGGGCTGTGATATCGGTCAAGGGTTTGGCTTAGCTCGCCCTGAACCTAGTGAGCAGGCGGTAGCGAGAGTCAATCGTGGCCAAGTGGGATTATGGACTGAGCACCGCAAACAATAGCTCTAATAGCCTAAGGACAGAAAATGAAACTTTCAAAGCAATTGCCAATAGGACTGATGATTGTTGGACTTTTCATGATGTCCGCGACCTATCTAATGCTGAGTAAAAGTGATGGGCTGCTCAAGCAATACACTTCTAACGGCTTAGAGCGAGAAGCCAAATATCTGACCTATTTGATTGAACAAAACTTAATGGAGCGCTATCACGACGCGTCGATTTTTCCTTTAGTGCTGGGTGAGTTGGAAAACGAAGCGGAGCTCAAATACGACGTCACAGATCCGGAATTTTTGGCCTCGCTTAATCGCCTTATCAAGAACTATTCAGTCTATCGGCGCATCGGTATCATGGATCTCAATGGAGAAATGATTGCAGAAAACAGCCGCAACCATTTAGGAAAAACGATTTTCAGTAACAATATTTCCAAATCAGAGGTGGTCGAATCCGACTGGTTTAAAGCGATTTCTAGCGCCGAGCACGCCGTCGGGGATGTGTTTTTCTTCGGTCCAACCAAGCGCATTATCGATACCAATGAGCAGCAGTTTGATCTCCTGATAGGCTCAAAAATCTACGACACCCAAGGCACCCTGATTGGCTATTGGCTCAATATCTTGGATTTTACTATTGTTGAGCAGCGCTTTGAGAAAGCCTATCAACTTCTGGCGCAGAAAGGCTTACCTTATGCCGAGCTCACCCTACTGGATGAACAAGGCAACGTGATTGTTGATTACGATCCATTTGTCCAACAAACCACCACCTATGAGCGCGACTTCTCTGTCGTGGGGCAGATCAATTTGGTCAATGAGGGGGTTGAAGGGGCAAAACGAGCGATTGCTGGTTTGACGGGAACAGTAATCTCGACCCATGCGCGTAAAGGTATTGAACAGTTTACTGCTTTCGCTCATTTCAGTACTGAAACTGACCTTCCTATTCCTAATTGGTCGACCTTGATCCGGGTCGACAAAAATATCGCCTACAACGAATACGCTGAGCTGATGAAACTGGGCAAGTGGATATTCTTTGTCGCGTTGATGTTGATCATCTCACTTTGGTATCTCTCCTCGCGCATATTGACGCGCCCTTTGCAAAAGGTGACTCAAGCCATACTGGAAATCGCCAATGGTAACTTGGAGCCAGAGATTGAAAAGCGCCAAGGAAAAGATGAAGTCAGCTCGATCAACAACGCGTTACTGGAACTGAAAGAAAAACTGTATGAGCGGGATGGATTGCTCAGTGAAGTGAGCGAGAAGCAGCAGCTAGTCGAGCTTCAACGCACGGCGATGAACGCGATGGCTTCTGGCATCATGATTGCCGATGCCAGACAAACCTCGATGCCGATCATCTTTGTCAACCAGGCGATTGAATTTCTCACTGGTTACCGAGCAGACGAACTGATCGATCAACATTATCAAGTGCTCTGGGGAGCGGAAACAGAACGTTTGTCTAAGCAGCGCGTAATGGAAGCCATCGAGCACGGCAAAAGCTGTACCTGCGTGATGATCAATTACCGGAAAAATCTCACCACCTTCATTAATAACCTCAGTGTTGATCCCGTCTTTGATGATGAAGGCAAGGTGACCCACTTTATTCTGGTGCATAACGACATTACGGAAATTAAGAAAGATGACGAGATCGCAAGGCTTGAGCTTGAAAGACGCATCGAAGAGAGTACCAGAGAGTCACGCGAAGCCGCCAAGCGTTTAAGAACCGTGTTTGATACCGCCATCGATGGCTCGATAGTCATGAATGACAAAGGGATCATTATTGACGTAAACCACTCGTTGGAGTTGATGTTTGGTCGCAAGCAGCACGAAATGATAGGTCAACCTATCGCAGTGCTCCTACCGCAAACCACCCTGAAAGACAACGAAGCGCGCCAATGCTATTTTGACCAAGAGATCCGCCAATTTATTGGTCAACTGCGAACCGTCAAGGCGCAACACAAAAGCGGGGCCATCATCATTGTTGAAATCTCAGTGGGCGAAGCGAGATTGGAAAACGAGAGCTTGTTTGTCGCTGCAATACGCGATATCACCGAGCAGCAAGCGATCAAAGATGAGCAATTAAGCCTGCAAAAACAGCTAAAAGAACGAGAGACCATTTATCGTACCGCTTTCGACCAAGCCGCCGTCGGGATTGCTCGTGTTGCGCTGGATGGAAAAATGTTGGAAGTCAACCAGCGCATCTGTGCCAGTTTAGGGTACTCCGAACAGGAGTTGCTTGAACTGAATGTGGTAGACATTACCTATCATGAAGATCTCTCTTTAAGCAAAGGCTATTTAAAGGACTTGCTAGAAGGCAACTCAGACTTTTATACCCTAGATAAGCGCTATATCCGCAAAGATAGAAGCGTTTTCTGGGCAAATCTCAACATCTCTTTGGTGAGAGATGACGAAGGGCAGCCCAAATATTATATCTCCATTATTGAAGACATCACGGAACGCAAGACCTTTGAACAGGAGCTGCGTGACGCACGCGATCAACGCGAAGAGTTGATTCGCGGAATCAACATCGCGTCAGAAGCGGGTGGGATTTGTAACTGGGCGTACAACATTGAGACGGATGAATTGCGTTGGGATCCGAGTACCTATGATCTTTATGGCGTCGAAGAGGGGCTCCCACTCACCTACGTTGACTGGCGTGACCGCGTGTTGGAAGAGGACATTGATGCGATAGAGAAAGAGATTCAAGACGCGATGCAGTTTGATTTGGCGATCGAGTCGGAATTTCGTTTTCGTCGCAAAGGACAGCGCGATGTACGCTGGGCGAAGGTGGCGGCGGCTATCGTGTATGATGACGACAACAAACCGGTCAAGATGTTTGGTATCAACATCGACATTACCGAGCAGAAACGCATCCTAACCGAGTTAGAAAAAGAGACGCTCGCTGCCCAGCGGGCTAACGAGGCGAAGTCGGCATTTCTTGCGACCATGAGCCATGAAATACGCACCCCGATGAACGGCGTGATCGGCATGATTGAACTGCTGAGACAAACCCCACTCAACGCCGACCAAAAACGCATGGCGACCACGGTACGCGACTCTTCATTTGCCCTGCTTGATATCATCAACGACATACTCGATTTCTCTAAAATTGAGTCAGGCCAAATCGACATTGAGTGGACGCCCAATTCGCTGCTTGAAATCATGGAAAAAACCGCTGCAAATCTTTGGGTCAACGCGTCGGACAAAAACGTCGATCTGGTGTTGGAGCCCGATTTGTCTATCCCACAAAGCATCGCCATTGACTCCCTACGCATCCGACAAATTATCCTTAACCTAACGGGCAACGCGATCAAGTTTTCCCACTACGAGGACAAACGAGGATTAGTGAAGTTGGTGAGCCGCTTTGACCACACTCAATCGTTGCTACACATCGAGGTGCGTGACAACGGCATCGGCATCAGTGAAACCCAATTGCAATCGCTCTTTACTCCCTTCCAGCAAGCGGACACCTCGACCACTCGTAAATATGGCGGGACAGGGCTTGGCCTGAGCATCACCAAATCTTTTGTTGAGTTAATGGGAGGTGAAGTGGCGGTGCGCAGTGAAGTAGGGGTCGGCAGCACGTTCTCGCTCACGATTCCCATTCCCGAGGTGATTGACCGTACGCCAGAATTTAGCAACGTGATGTTGACGAATCAGCCGATTGTGATTGGCTTAAGTAAAGCGCCGTTCCAAGACGGCTGTAAACACTGCTTAACCCAATTGGGTGTAACGGACATGACGGTGTTATCGAGCCCACAAGAGTGGCAACCCGTCACTCGTCGTGAGGGCGACAAAAAGCCTGTCTTGATCTGCGATCCGTTCTTTGACGCAAAAATTAACAGCGATGGCGCGCTGCGTTTAATGATCGAAGAAGACCCAATCAAACCCAAAGGTTATGCAAACCCATACCTATTCGTGATTGCAGGCCATCCGCTTAAACCGAGTGAGTTGATTCATGGCATTGGCGTGCTTTGCGGTCTGGTGAGTCCGGATTTTCAATGGCCAGAAGAGAGTTTAGAAAGCGCGCATGGCGCGAGTGCGTCGATGCTCACCCAACTTGCCACCGAAGGGGTACGTGTGCTGGTGGCTGAAGATAACAAAACCAACCAGATGGTGATTGGCCGTCAGTTGGACAATCTCGGGATCGCCCATGATATCGCCAATGATGGGGTCGAAGGTCTAGAGATGTGGGAAAGCGGTGCTTACGACTTAATTTTAACCGATTGCCATATGCCCAATATGGATGGCTACGAGCTCACGGCTCAGATCAGGCAGCGTGAAGCACAGCGATCTCAAGCACGGATCCCCATTATCGCGATCACCGCTAACGCCTTAGTGGGAGAAGCGGACACCTGCCTCAAAGCGGGCATGAGCGACTACATCTCCAAACCGGTCGAAATTGGTTTATTGAAGAGCAAACTGGCGCATTGGCTGAAACAGATCAGTGCCGCGCAAGCCAGCGCTCCTGATACGCAGGAAGGCGAAACGGAAGAGGGGATGGAAAAGGGTCTGAGACTAGAGACCTTAGTTGAGGTGATTGGGACCGATGACAAAGCGATCATCAGTGAGATCCTCACCATGTATTGGGAAAGTATTCAAACGGAAGTGGCCGATCTTGAGTCGGCCATCTCTGCTTTGAACTATAATAAGATCAAAAGCTTGGCGCACGCCGCGAAAGGCTCTTCGGCTTCAAGTGGCGCGGCTTATGTGAGTGAACTGTTTAAACAGATAGAGCTGAACAATCAAGACGTTGATTTAGCAGCGCACAACATCGAGCAGATTAAGACGGAGCTGACGCAGATAGAGCAGCAATTGAACACCTTGGGCATTCTTTAGTTTCACTGATTTAAGGGCCGAGAAAAGATATGGATAAATCGATTACCGTTGTGGTGTTTTATGAGTCACATGAAATTCGTGACTTAATGGAGGAGGTTCTGCGTGGTCGGGCGAGTGAACTGGTCTTTTCCAATTTAAAAGAGGATCAAAAAGAGTTTATTGAGTTTGCGCGTGGTCAGCACACTGCCTTCATGTTCATCTACGCCTTTGAAGACCCTAAGTTTGCGATTGATTTGTACCAGTTGCTTGATTCACACAGTGCGCTGTCGAACATCATGAAATACCCTCATTTGTCGGTGTTGTTTTGTAATCGAGAGTACCGTGAGCAAGCCTACCAAGAGTGCATGTCGAAGCGCTTTTTTCTCTACGACACGATCAATCCTGTTTATGACATGAACAAGGTGCGTTTGCTGTTGGATCTCACCTCTGAGGCGCTGATGCAGCAGATCAAAGTCAGCGAATTGGAGCAAGAGATAGAGGATTCGCGCCGAGATATGTTCGACGTGTCGCTGCAACTCGATGGTATCGAAGGATCGATCAATGATGAGAAAGGCATTCAGGGTGGTCTTTTGGATGATTTGGCAAGGGATCTCAATGAATTAGGTGAGCGCCATGAAAGCCTAGAAGGCGATGAGACCAGCGGGCGTATGAAGCAGGGCTTAGATGAATTTAAGAACCATAATGAGGTCTACTTCAGTGATCTCGGCGCTCAGGTAAGAAGTGCTAAGCCGAAAACCAAAGAAACAGAGCCTTTGGTGATTGTCGCCGATGATCAGAAAATGATGCTTAAAATCATCACCACGATTTTGCAACCGAAAGGATTTCGGGTGGAAACGGCCTCGAATGGCGCTGAAGCGATTATGAAAGCCAAAGTGTTCCCACCCAGTGCTGTACTACTCGATATTGATATGCCTGTGATGAACGGTGTTGAGACATTAAAAGCGTTTAAAAAGCTCGAGCCACTTAAACATGTGCCCATCATTATGCTGACCAGCAATACCGATAAACACAGCTTTGTCGAGTGCCTCAAATTGGGCGCGGTGGATTACATCGTCAAACCGACTAATGCGGAAACCTTGCTCAAAAAGCTGTTGGCGGTGGTATAGCGCCTGAGCCCAACACAGCACATTTTTGCCACAAGCCGAGTTTAGTGTTGTGCACTTTGTTTAGTGGGCTAATTAACAATATTTCGAGCACATAATTTTTATCTTGTGCTGCTCATGTGTGTAAACCTTACTCGTTGTTCTCCCCTCACTGTTAAGTCGCGCACTTGACGCTGGTGTCACGCCATATCTATAACTTTCAGTTATTTGAAGGCGTTTATTGTCGCCAAAATGTAGCAATTCTGTGTCGTTTTTACGGATTTCTTCTCACCCGTTTTCGCCTCTCAATCAGGATTGATTCTTTACGTTAATGAAAAATCATTTGAGTTCGAACTAATTTTCAGGCATTTTATATTTAACTGAACGTTCAATAAAAAATAAATGGAGCCGTTTGATGCCGAAAGTTGGGATGCCACAAATTCGAAAACCGCAGTTGGTGCAGGCCACCATGACGGTGATCGATCGCGTAGGATTACACGCGGCCAGTATCTCTCTGATCAGCAAAGAAGCGGGTGTGTCGACGGGCATCATCAACCACTATTTCGGCGGTAAACATGGCCTGTTAGAGGAGACGATGCGTGAGATTTTGCGTCAGCTCTCAACCACCATCACCGAGAAACTCAAGGTGTTGCCAAAAGACGCCCACGTTGAACGCATCAACGCCATCATTGATGGCAACTTTGTCGGTTATCAAGCAGAGAATAAGGTGGCCAAAACCTGGTTGGCTTTCTGGTCATACTCAATGCACGACGCTCAGCTCAAACGTCTTCAGCAAGTCAATGAGAAGCGCTTGCTCTCTCATCTGAAGATCGAACTCAAGGCGCTGTTCTCTGCCGAACAGGTGGAGGTGGTCGCGCACGGTATCGCTGCGTTGATCGATGGGATTTGGATTCGCGGGACGCTCAACCCGCAAGGCATAGACGCCGATATGGCGCGCCAAATCATCAACGATTATCTCGATAAACAACTCACGTTTTACTCACAAAAATAATTTAAGTCAGACTTTACATGGATATGAAATCACTATTTATCGACGGTAAAGCCCACCAGGCCACGTCTGGTGAAACATTTACCACCTACAACCCGGCAACGGGTGAACCTTTGGCGACCATAGGTCAAGCCAGCGAAGCCGATCTCGTGCTTGCGATTGAATCGGCGAAGAAAGGCTTTGCTGTTTGGTCAGCGATGAGTGCCATTGAGCGCAGCCGCATTTTGCTCAAAGCGGTGGCGCTGCTGCGTGAGCGCAATGATGAACTCGCCGCACTCGAAGTGTCGGATACGGGTAAACCTTTGCAAGAAGCGTTGGAAGTGGACATCGTCACCGGCGCAGACGTGATCGAATACTTTGCCGGGCTTGCTCCTGCGCTTCAAGGTGAGCAGCAGCCGCTGAGTGAATCACAGTTCTTCTACACACGTCGCGAGCCGCTGGGCATTTGCGCAGGGATTGGCGCGTGGAACTACCCGATTCAGATCGCTATGTGGAAATCCGCACCCGCACTCGCCGCAGGGAATGCGATGATTTTCAAACCGTCGGAAGAGACACCACTGACCGCGCTGAAACTGGCTGAGATATTCACTGAAGCAGGGCTGCCTGATGGTGTCTTTAACGTCTTGCAAGGGGACCATCGCGTTGGTCAAATGCTGACCGCACATCCTGATATCGCCAAGGTGTCGTTTACTGGTGAGTCGGGTACGGGCAAGAAAGTGATGGCAGACAGTGCGCGCACGCTCAAGCACGTCACCATGGAACTTGGTGGTAAGTCACCGCTGATCATTTTTGATGATGCCAAGCTAGACGATGCGGTGTCGGCAGCGATGGTGGCGAACTTTTATACCCAAGGCGAAGTGTGTACCCACGGCACTCGTGTGTTTGTGCATGAGTCATTATACCCCTCATTTATAGAACAACTTAAAGCGCGAACCGAGAAACTGGTGGTTGGCGATCCTATGGATAAGGCGACCCAGATTGGCGCGCTTATTTCTAAAGAGCATCAACAAAAAGTGCTCGCAGCGATTGAAAGCGCCAAGCAGAGCGGCGCGACCTTATTGACTGGCGGTGAAGCGGTGAAAGATGGCGCGCTAGCAAGCGGCAATTTTGTTCAGCCAACAGTGTTTACTGATTGCGATGACGATATGCCTCATGTGCAGCAGGAAATCTTCGGCCCTGTCATGTCCGTGCTCACCTTTAGCGATGAAGACGAGGTGATCGCACGGGCGAACAATACCGACTACGGCTTGGCAGCGGGTGTCTTTACTCAAAACCTGTCTCGAGCGCATCGAGTGATTCATCAGATGCAAGCAGGTATTTGCTGGGTCAACACTTGGGGCGATTCCCCGGCAGAAATGCCAGTGGGCGGCTACAAGCATTCTGGTCTTGGTCGTGAAAATGGCCCAGAAACCCTGCGCCACTATACCCAAACCAAGAGTATTTTGGTGGAACTTGGCGGCTACGAAAGCCCATACGCGTAACGGGAGGCAGACAATGACAACTCGTTACGACTACATCATTGTGGGCGCCGGTTCAGCGGGCTGTGTACTGGCAGACAGATTGACCGAAAGCGGTGAGCACCAAGTGCTGCTGCTTGAGGCCGGGGGCAGCGATAAGAGCATTTTTATCCAGATGCCAACGGCGCTCTCTTACCCCATGAACAGTGAAAAATACGCATGGCAATTTGAAACGACGCCTGAGCAAGGCTTAGATGGCCGACAACTGCACTGCCCAAGGGGCAAAGTGTTGGGTGGTAGCTCATCCATCAATGGCATGGTGTATGTGCGCGGTCACGCCTGTGACTTTGACCAGTGGCAGGAACACGGCGCCGAGGGTTGGAACTACCAAGCCTGTCTGCCTTATTTCCGCCGAGCGGAATCTTGGCAGGGCGGCGCAGATGCCTACCGAGGCGGCGATGGGCCGCTTGGCACCTGTGGTGGCAACAATATGGAGCTCAATCCGCTATACCGCGCCTTTATTGATGCTGGCGTGGAAGCGGGCTATCCCGAAACCGACGATTACAATGGCTATCAGCAAGAAGGTTTTGGTGCGATGGACATGACGGTAGACAAAGGGGTT
>NZ_JCBDGX010000133.1:0-17001 GCF_059834345.1 Vibrio sp. R11-SG3-ISO3-SZ | reverse complement strand
GTTTGAGGGTTTATTTCTCCGCTAGAATGATACGCAACGTACGACGCAACGGCTCTGCCGCGCCCCATAGCAGCTGGTCACCGACGGTGAATGCGTTGAGGAAGTCATCACCCATTGCCATCTTACGTAGACGGCCGACAGGAATCGATAAGGTACCCGTCACTTTCGCTGGAGTCAGCTCTTTTGCCGTGATATCACGGTCATTCGGGATCACTTTCACCCAGTCATTGTGCGTGGCGATGATCTCTTCAATCTCATCCATCGGCACGTTTTGTTTGAGCTTGATGGTCAACGCTTGTGAGTGACAACGCATCGCACCGATACGAACACATGTGCCATCAATAGGAACAGGTGACGCTTGGAAACCTAGGATCTTGTTCGCTTCGACACCCGCTTTCCACTCTTCTTTGCTCTGACCATTGTCGCGTTTCACATCGATCCAAGGTATCAATGAGCCCGCAAGCGGCACGCCAAACTTATCCGTTGGGAACGAATCGCTGCGCATGGTATCCGCCACTTTTTGGTCGATATCCAGAATGGAGCTTGCAGGGTTGGCCAGCTCTGAGCTCACTGAGTCGTTGATCACGCCCATTTGCGAGATAAGCTCACGCATGTTTTGCGCACCCGCACCAGACGCCGCTTGATACGTCATCGCGCTGGTCCACTCCACCAGCCCTTTTTCGAACAAGCCACCTAAGCCCATCAACATCAAGCTTACCGTGCAGTTACCACCAACAAACGTGTTGGTGCCCGCGTGGATACCTTGTTGGATTTGCGCCAAGTTGACCGGATCCAACGTGATGATTGAATCTTGAGCCATACGCAGTGTTGAGGCTGCATCAATCCAGTAGCCTTTCCAACCTGCTTGGCGCAGTTTCGGATACACTTCTTCCGTGTAGCTGCCACCTTGACAAGTAATGACGGCATCAAGCTGTTTTAGGCTCTCTAGATCGAACGCATCTTGCAGCAAACCCGCGTCTTTACCAAAGTTTGGAGCTGGGATGCCGACTTGAGAAGTGCTGTAAAAAACCGGTTCAATGAGATCAAAATCTTTCTCTTCCACCATGCGCTGCATGAGGACAGAACCTACCATGCCACGCCAACCGACTAAACCTACTCTCATTCTCAACTCTCCATGTAATCTAAAAAAGGAATCACTCATCTTTCAATGTTCAGCTCAAAATCTCAAGCAAAAAATGCCATATTTTTGTAAGTTTTGTCTCGCTAAGCGCTAGAATCGCGTTAGCTGACTGTTTTCTCACTTTTTCTCAACGACGACACTACTGATCGTTCAAACCGAACAGAAAGAAAACAAAGCATCTACGGGGGAAGTAGTCGACAAGTCAGAACCAAACTTAACACGGGGCTTCTGATTGACGTATGATCTTTTCCATCGCTAAGGACACCACTTGGAATGGCCATTTTTGTTGACTCATCGCTCTCAATTAAAGCTGATTCGCTTTTAAGAACTGTTTCGCCTCGTCAATCGCCTGGCCAAGGACATGCTGTAGCTCGTTGAGCTCATCAGACAGGTCGGTTTGCGTCTCTTTGATCGCTTTTTCAACGTGAGCAGCGGCTTGTTTGAGTAGCGGCGCACCTAAGTTTCCCCCCACACCTTTTAAACTGTGCGCTTTGCGCAGTGCAGTCTCGGGGGATTCAACAATCAACCGTTCAATGGTACTGACGTCATCTTGATGATCTTCCACAAATACTTCCAGCAGCATGCATACTGACTCTGTATCACCATTGAGCGAGCTCAACATAGCTTGTGTATCGATAATCGGCTCTGGTTCCATAGGACTCTCTACTTCCTCGAGTTCATTGTCTTTTTTGTCAACCTCAACCCTGTTGTGATGATCAACCATCGGCTCATTTGACGCTAAACGTGAACGCGCCGCCGTTCGTGCGCTCATCACTAGTAAAACCAGCGCCGTGATGGCGAGAGCTGAACTGACTAATCCAAGCTGCACATGACGCTCCAAGCTTTGGTGGTACGCCTCGCCCAAGGAAGCAATTTGAATATTGACATCATGCCCGACCAGCCCTTCAACCAAGTGCAGACCTTTCGCGTACGTCCCCAACACCTGAGCCACCAACGCGAGTACACGCTGCAATTCTTGTTGCTGTGTGCCCTCTAGTTCCGTTGACCAAACATAAATACTGTCCATTTCACGCGATAGACGTGGGCTATCGTCATGCGTACCAAACACTTCTTCAAGCACCAACGCACTCAACCGGTAGTAGGTTTGCGTCAACAGTGGCGAATCGGCCTGTTTGCCCCTCGCTTGCTTGATGGTTTCAATCAGCTCTTGAATAAGGAGGTCGTTGTCGAGGTAGGCTTTCGCTTGTGCAATGTATTTATCCAGTGAAAAAAGCAGTTGGCTAACATCAGGGGAGTACCAACTTTGCTCATAATTGGCTTCAATCTGCAATTGCAGCGCATAAATCAGTTGCAGATTCAGCTCTTGCTGATCCGTCGCTTCTGGCCGATACGCGGAGGAGAGGTGAAAGGTGCTACGCAGCTCTTCAACCGCGTTACGCAATTCGGTGATCCGCTGATGAGATTCGCCCAGGACTCGATAGTTGCTCACTAAAATTGCTGTTACTGCAATCCACAGTAAGACGACCATCCCACCTAGCCTGAGCCTGCTACTATCCATGTGTATGCCCTAAACAATGTCCGTAAATACAATCATATACCGATTTTTTACATTCTGCTGAAGAAAGCGGCTTTGCACTCGCTCTTTCCTCTTGTCTGTGGCACAACGCAACAAAAAGCCCGCGACATACGCGGGCTCATAGATAGGGATTGAGCTAAGCTCTGCTCTTTACCGATGCATCATTTGCGATTGAGTTGCTCGCGCAAGTTCGGCGGTGTGCCTTTGATGGTCAGGGTGTCGGTTTCCGGGTCATAGAAAATACGCTCGCCAAGCAGCAAACTGTCGAAGTTAATACTCAGGCCACCGCCAGCGCCAACGTACTTGGTCAGCTTACGAACTGCGGTTCTATCTCCTGGGAAACTCTCCTCAAGTTGGTAGCCTTGCTCTTGGGTGTAATCCAAAAAGCTTGTGCCATCATGCGAGGGGGACAACTCACCAGACAACTCTTTCACGTAGACTTCATCGCCGGCTTTAATTTGCTCGCTGCAGTAATCCGCCACTTGCTTTTTAAAACTCAGTACTTCGTCTTTTTCTAACTTGGAATCAGCACAGAAATCATCCACAGCCTGCATCAACACTTGGTTTTGCTGCTTGCTGTCGAGCCCGACCTCTGCCTGCAGGAAGTCCAAGAAGAAGTCTGCCACTTTGCGCCCTACTCGCCCTTTGATGTAGGCAAGATAGCGGTTGGACTCTTTATCGGTCTCATAAGCCGTCAAGTCGATACGCGCGGCAATGTCCATTTTGCCAAGATCGAGATAATCGGTGGCGCTAATGTCCAGCCCTTCGGTGACCTTTAAGCTCTGATTAGACGGAATGATGGCGACAAACAAGTAATCAGTCGCGAGTGATTGATACTGTGCAATCACCAAGATGCCTTCATCGGCAAAGGGGTATTTCGCTAACTCATCTTTTAAGCGCTTGGCGCTGACTTGTGAGAAGTCGTAAAAATCGCGCTCCCCTTTACGCAGTTCATGCAACCAGTGCTGAAATTCGCTGTCTGATTTGAAGCAGCCAAAGCCTTTTCCCGCTTTAGAATGAAACACGCGATGCAGCTCTGCGACGAGGTTTTCTGTCGACGCATCATTGGCAAGAGAAGCACTGCGGTAATTGACGATGAGCTCGTCGGAATCATTTTTCTGAAGTTGATGTAAGATTACGTGAGAGAGGTGCAAACTCATGTGATTTTTATCGCTGGGTAGGTTTCAGTTGCATCGCATTGTAGGGTATCATAAGCCGCTTTACTATCATCATTAGAGTCTTTATGCCGATTACATCTAAATACAGCGACGAGAAAGTAGAACAGATCTTAACTGAAGTGGCTGCTATCCTAGACAAACATGCCGCGGGTCCAGAACTGGCGCTTATGATCGCAGGAAATATCGCAACCAATGTCTTAAATCAGGATGTTGCGCCTTCACAACGCAAAGCAATTGCTGAAAAATTTGCTCAGGCGTTGATTTCTTCTATCGAAGAAAAAAGCCATTAAAAAATAAACGGATAATAGATAAAGATACATGGTAGATAACGGAAATACATATGGTGAGCGCGTATCGCGTCTCGTCGGCTGGGGTCACTGGTTTGCGTTTTTCAACATCATCGCTGCGATGTTGATTGGTACCCGTTATATCACTCAATCACCATGGCCTGAGACTTTGCTCGGTCAATTTTATCTGGCCGTTTCTTGGGTCGGGCATTTTGGCTTCCTCGTATTTGCCCTGTATCTCCTTGTTCTCTTTCCGCTGACGTTTGTCCTTCCGTCACGCAAACTGTTCCGCCTGGTGGCGGTCTGTTTTGCAACGGTGGGACTCACCGTATTGCTGATTGACACTCAAGCGTACCAGACCATCAATTTGCATTTAACGCCCGTGGTGTGGGAAGTGCTGTTCAACGATGACAGCTCCTCTGCCCTCAGTGCCGATTTGCAACATTTGTTTGTGGTGTTACCGCTCATCTTTTTGCTCCAATTGGCGTTATCTGAATGGGTGTGGCGCAAGCAGCGTAAACTCTCTCATAAGCACGTCGGCCGCCCAATTTCGGCGCTGTTCTTTATCAGCTTCATCACTAGCCACTTAATTTATGTGTGGGCGGATGCGTATTTCTACAATCCGATCACCTCTCAACGCGCGAACTTCCCGCTCTCCTACCCGATGACCGCTAAATCCTTTATGGAGAAACACGGCTTACTGGACCGAGAGCAATATCTCAAACGCCTAGAGAACAACCAAACCAGCAACCAACTGGTCAGCTACCCGCTTGAGCCACTGGAGTTCAATCGCCGCGCCAACCAGTTGAACGTATTGGTGGTGAGCGTCAACAACCTCAGAGGCGATGCTTTGAATGAGCAGTTGATGCCAGCGACGGCGCAATTCGCCGCGCAAAACCTGAACTTTACCAATCACTACAGCTCAAGTAATGACACCTTTGGTGTGTTTGGTCTGTTTTATGGTCTACCGAGTAGCTACGCCAGCAGCATTAAAGCGCAGGGTTCCAAGCCGATTGTGATTGATACGTTGGTCGACAAAGAGTACCAATTTGGCCTATTCAGTAGTGATAACTTCGATGATGCGCTGTACGGCGAAACCGTTTTCCGCGGTATGAACTTCCACGGCGTTGCCTTCGATTCTGATCACTCTGCCGAAGAGCAAACCATTAACGCATGGGCAACTTGGGTACAAGAGCAGAAAAAGTCACCTTGGTTTAGCTACGTTGAGCTCACCCCTGTCGAAAACTTCAGTGCTTACAGCAGTGACAACAACGACAAACAAACCTCGACGGAAAAGCTCATCGCCGGTTACCACAAATCCGTTCAGCACGCCGACAAACAAGTCGCGCTGCTGATTGACGCGCTCGATACCCTAGGTCTCGAGGAAGACACCATTGTGGTGATCACCTCAAACCACGGCGCAGAGTTCAATGAAACCCAGACCAACAGTTGGGGCGCGAACAGTAATTACAGCCGATACCAACTTCAGGTGCCGATGGTGATCCATTGGCCAGGTAAGGTCGCGGCCACCTTTACTCACCGCACCAGCCACCTCGACTTCTCGGTGACGCTGCTGCAAGACATGTTAGGGGTATCGTCAAACCCAAGTGACTTTAGCAGTGGTCGCAATTTGTTTGATGAGCGTTCTCGCAAATGGATTTTAGCCGGTGATTCGCGTGAGTTAGCCCTGATTACCAACAAAAACACCACGGTGATCGACAAGTTCGGCAACTACAAATTGTACGATGCAAACTACCAGCGATTACAAGACGACAACCCTACACTGCCGGTGTTAATGCAAGGTTTAACCGAATTGCAGAGATTTTATACAAAGAGCAACTAAATCATAATGTTATAATTGACGCTTACGTTGAATATGGTAAATTAAGCGAATCGGACTGTAGCGCAGCTTGGTAGCGCACTGTCATGGGGTGTCAGGGGTCGCTGGTTCAAATCCAGTCAGTCCGACCATTTATCCCTAAAGGGCTCATCTTCGGATGAGCCCTTTCTCGTTTATACGGCGACGCATCACAGAACCTCAGTATCAAAATCCATAAAATAAACCAATGGTTCATTTTATGGATTTGCTATGACTCAATACCATGCCATCGTCGATAGCGCAGGTAGCGCTGATTTTACCTCTATTCAAGCGGCAATCGAGGCCGCCCCCGAAAATGATGCTCCCTACCGGATTTTTATTCGCAAAGGCCACTACTCAGAGCGGCTGACGATTGCACGCGCCAATGTATCGCTAGTCGGTGAATGCGCACGTGAAACCGTGATCGACAGTAAGATCGCCAATCAAATGGTGTTGGACGATGGCTCTATAGGCGGCACCTACGGTAGCCGCGTCATCATCGTCGATAACCAGCACTGCACATTGGCTCATCTCACGATTCGCAACTCGTTCGACTTTATTGCCAACCAAGCGAAAAACGATAGTGATCCCAGTAAACTCACGCACACCCAATCCGTCGCCCTATTGGTTGGCCATCACGCTGACTATTTCATTGGCCACGATCTGATACTCGATAGTTATCACGACACCCTGTACGTGAGCGCAGGACGCAGCTACTTCTCAACATGTCATATTTTAGGCTGCATTGATTTTATCTTTGGTCGCGGCAGCGCTTTATTTGAACAGTGCCAAATCACTTGCCGCGCCAGAAGTGACAGACCCAAGGACGCGCTATGGGGTTACATCGCTGCGCCGAGCACACCTCATTGTGTACCCCTGGGTTTGGTCTTCTACCGCTGCGTTATCGATGCCGAAGCTGACGTCCCCAAAGGCAGCTATGCACTCGGCCGCCCTTGGCACCCCACCACCCACTTCTCTGATGGCCATTACGCCGACCCGAATGCTATTGGGCATTGTGCCTACGTAGAGTGTGAACTTGGCGAACATGTCAGCGATTGGACATCCATGAGTGGCCGCGGTCGAGACGGCAAGCGAGTGTGGTTTACCCCAGAGCAAAGTCGATTTGAATTGGTAGGTAATCGAGGTGAAGGCGCTCACGCACTGCCGCAGCAACAGCGTGAGATTGACGAGCACAGCGAACTTGGCTGGAAACCGCAGCAGCCCTTCAGCTAACGAAGGGCTGCAAGATTGACGGTTATTGCGCCGTCATCGCCATCTCATTGTGACGCTCACCATAGATGACATCTCGGTCATAGACGACGTGCACCTGATCACCCATTTGACGATCGCCATGCAAGTAGCCACCGCTTGAAACCAAAGTAGGCAGTTCATCGTAAATCCCCTGATGCGCCGCTTCAAGACAAAGCAGCGCATAGGGAATCGGGTCGTCAAAACGGGCGTACTTGACCGCTTTATTGGCAACAAACAAGCCACTTTCGCTGTGCCAATGCTGCTCAATCAGTTGCGTTGCCGCGCTGTCTGCTAACGTCAACCAACGATGATCGCCGTCGATGTGGTGCATCTCTATCAGCGCCAATAGCAAGTAGCTCGAACAGAGTGACGTCTCGCTAGCTACCTCAATCAAGGGCCCTGCTGAGGACTCAAAACGGGCGAGTTCAAAGCGCGTCAGCATGCGTTTTAATAGGCGCTCAACACGCTCGTTTTGGCTGGCTCGATAGGCGCGCGTCAGCGTCAATAAGTAGGCAGGATCGGCATCACGACGCGCTAAAGTGGTGCCTTTGTCGCCATAATAGCCATCTCGCACAAACTGATAGCCCGTTAAGTCGGTCCCATCAGCCCAGCACGGCTTCATTTGATTGGTTGCCTCATCCCAAGCGTGAGTAAAGTAGCCCTCAATGCCATCAATGATCCAGCCAAGCCACTCTTTGTCTTCACACACTTCAGGGCAAGCTAACAGAGCCAGCGGATTATCCACCACCAGCGCCCAGCAATCACGAAACAGCGCATTGGCTTCAAGCGCAATAGGGCCAAACTCAGGTCCGAATTGACGCCGCGCGCGATCGCCAAACCAAGAGTAGGTCAAACGATCATCCTCAGGCACAGGCTCTCGCTGCAAGGGTGAAGAGAATTGATAGACCGGCATACGGGTCTTTGGATGACGGGCGAGCACAAATTGTCGATAGAGGTGCTTAGCCCAAGTCAGCGCCGCTTGGTCGTGCGTGTAGCGATAGGCGTGACACGCGGCGTAAATCAGATCGGTTGAGGCATTAACAAACGTCAGCCCGACCGTTTCCGGCAACGTAGGCCATGCGCTCGCATCAACGGCGTCTTTAGGCGTATGGCGGGAAAATATCGATTCCGGTTGCTCTCGGCCATATTCGCCATGTCGCGTGAGATCGCATTTGTCCCAATCCATCACGTGTGACGCCCAAAAACCACTCAAATAGCGCTCAGTCACCGCCGGCTCGGTCTGATACATCAAATCGTAAAATGGGAAGTGGTTTTTAAGTTCGTGGACACACTCTTTGCTTGCCGGGCCTTCGATGGCACCACTGGCCCAATCGACAAATCGATGCCCTCCCCAATGCAGTAATCCACTAGGTTTGTCGTGGTAACGGGTCAAGATGCTTTCGCTCAGTTCGCTGGCGTGCGTAAAGTAGTGATTATCACCGGTGAGCATGCTGTAGCCGATGTATCCGCGCATCAGATTTTGTTGGCTGGCAAAGTTGCTCATTGGGGCTTGGCGCCCGTCGGGGTAGGTCCACATCACAGGCTGTAAGGTGGTGACATCCAGGCCGTCAGCCATCAGGCCCGTCTGGGGGTGCTTCCCTAGTTCTACGCTACGGGCATAAAACAGATCAATATAGGGGCGAAAGGTGCGACGATTGGCAGTGTCCGTCATAGAGAATCCTTAATAGACAGGTCCTTATTAACCGAAAAAGTTGACCAAAAGAAAAAAGGCGCGAAGCCATCTGACTTCGCGCCCTACTCAGCGATTACTTCGCCATGCGTTTCAAGATGCGGTCGCCGCGACGTAGGAACTCTTTGGCAGCACCAGAGGCATCGGTTTGGCCGTAATCCAGTTTTTGCATCACTTCACTAAACAGTTCCATCAACTGAGCGTTGTCTGTGTACGTGGTTGGCAGCACTTCTTTTGGCAACGATTGCGCTTGCAAGTAACCTAGGTAAGACAAGCTTTCTTGGTCGATTTCGCCTTTGGCATCCAACGTTGTAAGACCAGCGGTGCTCAATGGAATACCACGAGCGAGACCTAGCGCCTCAACACCCACAGGATCGTTTAGCAAGAAGTCGACCAATTTCGCTGCTTCTTCTGGGTGCTTAGTGTTACGACCAATCGAGAACATCATCGAAGGACGCGCCAACAGACCTGAGTCAGTTGCACCCGGCGCCATTGGGTAAGGCGCTAGCTCCAGTGTCATTGAAGGATCAAGGTTGGCGGTGTATTTCGCGATAGCTGTATCCCACATGTATAGACCACCGAAGCGACCGTCAATCCAAGGGCGCATTTCATACAAGTTGCCTTTACCGTACGAAGCGAACTCTTTGGTTGATGGGAAGACGTGATTGCTCACCTGATCCACATAAAGCTGGAAGAAGGCTTCCATCTCTTTTTGCTCGTAGTTGAGCATGTTGGTCTCAGCGCTGATGATGTCTTTACCCGTGGTTTGCAGCATGTAAGAGCGGTTCATCGCAAATACGTCGCGCGCTTCAATAACCAGTGGGTAGTGATCCGCGCCGAGGTTTTTCTCAAACGCTTTACCCGCGGCCATCAACTCGTCCCAGTTAGTTGGGTAATCCACCCCAGCTTGCTCCCACTTCTGCTTGTTGTAGTAGAACACGCGGGACGTCATACTGACTGGTAAGCCGTTGATTTTTCCGTTAACTGTGGTCATGTCCATCGCAGTTTTCGGGAAGTTCGCAATGTGCAGCGCATCCGCCTTTTGGCTCATGTCGTAGAAACCACCGCCATCACGAGAGAAGATAGGCAGCCAGTTCCAGTTGGTTTGCATCACATCAGGTTCAGTGTTACCCGCGATCTGTGTGGTCAAGCGAGACAAGTGACCATCCCAACCTGTGTATTCTGCTTTGACCTTGATGTCTGGGTATTTTTGTTGGAACTTCTCAATCGCTTCCAACGTCGCTTGGTGGCGTGAGTTACCGCCCCACCAAGACATACGCAGTTCAACGTCAGCAAAAGACGGTGCAGAGGTGGCGGCAATCGCCGACGCGATAAGAGTAGTCAGTACCTTTTTGTTCATGGATGTTTCTCCAATTATTATCGTAATAAAGAAATGTTCTGTTCAGTTTCTTTGTTAAAGATGTGCGCTTTTTGCATATCAACAACGAATTTGACGTTACTGCGCGTTTCCATGCCCAGCTTGTCTTTCACATCGTCAATCGGCACACGAGCGGTAAATTCTTGATTATTCACTCTAAAGTACACAAACACCTCATGGCCCATGTTCTCCATACGCACCACATCGCCTGTGATCGTCGGTAGAGCATCATCTTCAGCCATCTGCAAGGTAATACTGTCTGGGCGAATACCGAGCACCGCTTTCTCACATTTGTGTGAGCGAATTTGCTCCGCTTTCGCTTGTGGTAGTTTCAAACGCTGGTCGCCTATCGCCACGTACAAGCCATCTTCTTCATCGTGCAGTTGAACATCACGTAAGTTCATCTCAGGTGCACCGATAAAGCCAGCCACAAACATATTGACGGGGTTGTTGTAGAGCTCATCCGGTGTATCGACTTGCATGATCTCACCCAGCTTCATCACACAGATGCGATCGCCCATGGTCATTGCTTCGGTTTGGTCGTGCGTCACGTAAACCGCCGTCGCAGAGCTGCCCTCTTTCTTAAGGTGACGGTGCAGATCCGAGATGCGCACACGCATTGACGCGCGAAGCTTGGCATCTAGGTTTGACAGTGGCTCGTCAAACAAGAATACGTCCGGCTTTTTCACGATAGCGCGGCCTACTGCCACACGCTGTGCTTGGCCCCCTGACAACTGACGCGGTAAGCGGTCGAGCAACTCTTCAATCTCCAAGATTTTGGCTGCTTCATTAACGCGCGCTTCGATTTCGTCTTTGGGCAGCTTTTGCAACTTAAGACCAAAACCCAAGTTCTCTTTTACTGTCATGTGTGGGTAAAGGGCGTAGTTTTGGAACACCATCGCAATGCCGCGATCTTTGGGTGCCAAGTTGTTGACCACTTTGCCGCCAATGGTGACTTCACCACCGGTGATGTTTTCCAAGCCCGCCAACATACGTAGCGTGGTTGATTTCGCGCAGCCAGATGGCCCAACGATGACGAGGAACTCACCGTCTTTGATGGTCAAGTCGACACCGTGTACCGCCTTGAAACCGTTTGAATATACTTTCTCTAGCTTTTTAAATTTCACTTCAGCCATTGTTCTTACTCCAAATTAACCTTTAATACCGCTACTGGTGACGCCTTCAACAAAGTATTTTTGAGACATGAAGAACACCACGATGGATGGGATGATGGCGATAGAAGCCATTGCTAGAATTTCGTTCCACTTCGCCCCTTCAGTGACGTCAATTGACATCTTCAGAGCCAGTGCAATCGGGTATTTTTCGACACTTGAGACATAAATCAGTGGACCCAAGAAATCGTTAACCGACCACATGAACTGGAACAGCGCTACCGAGATAATCGCAGGACGAATCACCGGTACGACAACATGCCAAAGTACCTGAAGTGAATTACAGCCATCGATCATCGCTGCCTCTTCCATATCTGTTGGTACGCCGCGAAGGAACTGAACCAACATGAAAACGAAGAAGCCTTGCGTTGCAAATGCCAAAGGCAAGTACAGCGGTAAGTAGCTATCGAGCAGACCCATCTCACGGAACATCACGTATTGAGGAATAAGCAGAACCGATTGAGGGAGTAACACGGTCGCAATCAATGTCGCAAACCAGAACTTCTTCCACGGGATGTCAAATCGAGCGAAGCCGTAGGCCACGATGGTCGAAGAGACAACCGTAAAGAATACTTTTGGTAGCACATAATAGAACGTGTTTAAGATGTAGTGACCGAAGGTAAATTCAGTCCCTGTTTTCCAGCCATTGATAAACCCTTCCAGACTCCATTCAGAGGGGATAAGGCTCATCGACGAGAAAATTTCATGGTTGGGCTTCATGGCTGCCGTGAACATCCACAGCAGTGGGTAGAGCATCAAAAAGCCCACACCAATCAACACAACATAGCGAATAAAGGCATTGATTTTTTCGCGGCGAATCGTGCGTGCATTCTCTGCACCATTGTCAACCGCTTGATTTTCAACCGTAATAACTGACATGATTATTTCCCTCCCTTATCGCCAGAGTAGAAGACCCAGTACTTCGATGAACGGAACGTAATGCCCGTAAAGATGGCCACAACAACAAACAATGACCAAGCCAAAGCACTGCCGTAACCCATGTCAAAGAACTTGAACGCGGTTTCGTAGATGTAGAGAGAGATTAAATAAGTGGACTTCATTGGTCCGCCACCGGTAATCACGTACGGAGCGGTAAACTCTTGGAACGCCTGAGTGGTTTGCATAATGAAGTTAAAGAAGATAACCGGCGTGATCAGTGGCACCGTCACTTTCAAGAACATTTGCCATTTGCTCGCACCATCAATCAACGCCGCCTCGTATTGAGACTGAGGCACGTTTTGTAGCGCCGCGAGGAAAATAACCATCGCAGAACCAAACTGCCAAGCACGTAGCAAAGTGATGGAGAAGAGTGCAAATGCCGGTTCACCTAACCAGCTGATAGGCTCCACACCAAAGAAGCCAAGCGCACCATTGAGCACACCGTCTATAGCGAACAACGCGCGCCACAGTACGGCAATAGCGATACTTGAACCTAGAATGGAAGGGATGTAGTACGCGGTTCTGAAAAAGCCAATTCCTTTGAGTTTAAAATTCAGGATAAAAGCTATGAACAACGCGAACGCCAGTTTGACTGGGATGGTCAAGAAAACGTACAAGAATGTAACGCTCATTGACTTCCAGAACACATCATCTTCAGTGAGCATGTACCGATAGTTCTCAATCCCAACGAATTCAGGCGAATTCATGAGATCGTAATCGGTGAAGCTCATCAAAAATGATGACACAAATGGAAAGGCGGTAAACACTATCAACCCGATGATATAGGGAGACAGGTACGCCAATCCAAGCTTACGATTTTCATACATTTTCTCGTCCTCTTTAGAGTTATATGCCAGCCGGTTAGACACTTCCCTTAGCAATACGCCTGCTGGCTTCACTATTCATTTAACGCAACTCTGTGAGGGATTTCACGTCGAAAAAATGTAATTGTGATCTTAAATAACATTTTTAATGATATACACACAAAAAATGTGAAACGCGGTTCTATTTTCATTTCTTTAAAACGAGCGAACTGTAAATTTTTACAAAAAACGGTACCTAAGCGCCAATCTCACACATCAGAATAACTGTCCAAAAAGACGCTAACCACAGCGAAAAATCAGAGACAAAAGCCACATAAAATAGAAAATATGGATTATTAATCCTAAAAAATCATCAGAAACTGATTTGGTAAGGATAAAATTGATTCAAATCAAATAAATAAAATAACACAAGGAAAAGGATACATCGGGATGATGAATGATTTTATTTTTAGAGCATAAAAATAAATAACAAAAGAAAAACATCGAATAATTTACAAAATTTAAACGTTATTCCCATCAAAATAAAACATCGTTTCATTGATCACGATTTGAGTATTTTAATGTTCATTTTATTAAGAAAGATCACTACATTAGCCGCCATCAAAACTACAGCTACAAAGGCGTTTCTAGATGAAGAAGATCCTAACCACCGCCATCCTACTTGGCCTAACCGCAACAGCAGTGAATGCAACGACACTGAACCTACGTCATGAGTACATTGCTTCTGAAGGCGATATGGACGCGAGACATCGTGACCGACTCGCCATTTCGCATGGATTCGACAACGGTATTGGCTTGAGCGCAGAAGTAAAATGGGGTTACGGCGATGACAGCTTCGACCTGTCTAAACTGAAAGACGTGGGCCATGAGACCAAAGTCAGCTACAACTACAAAGTCACCGATAGCTTTACGTTACAGCCTGCCTACGCCATTGACGCAAGCTCTTCTGCCGCAACACATAAATTCGATCTACGCGGTACACAAAAGATTACCAGTGATTGGAACGTCGCACTTCGCTACCGTTACGGTTACAAAAACGAATCAAAAAGCAGTGATTCAAGCCACTACAACCAGTTGAACCTCACGTCTGGCTACAAAATGGGCGACTTTGGCTTTGGTATCGATATCGAAGGTAAATTCGAACAATCGGACAGCAAAGGCTACAAAGGCGACAACAACTATCTCAACCTAGTGAACTTTACAGGTGAGTACTCAGGCTTTGATCACGGCTGGCGCCCATTTGGTGAGCTCGGTATGGTCGCACAAAACACCGATGACGCAAGAGACGGTAAAGACTCTTACGAGCCTCGTTTCCGTGTTGGTGTGAAATACTCGTTCTAACCGCTCACAAATAAAGCAAACAGTTTTTATAGGGGTTTACAAGCCCAACCAACCCCTATACTATGCGCCTCACACGGAGAGATGGCTGAGTGGTTGAAAGCACCGGTCTTGAAAACCGGCATACGTTAATAGCGTATCTAGGGTTCAAATCCCTATCTCTCCGCCACATTCAAGCCCTTGATTTATCAAGGGCTTTCTCGTTTTCAAGCAATCAAATGTCACCTAATACACACAGGTGATACATATGTATTTGATAAAGCTAAGCAATAACGTGTTTTATACGCGTATTTCCACTCCAACTCCCCTGCAAGCTTCTTTGGGTTATCCAAGAGAAATTCGTCTCTCTCTTTTCACTAAATATCGTCGATTAGATACCAAACGAAATGCTCAGCTCGCTAGCGCGATTTACAAGCAAGATAGGAAAAGTTGTGCGACTACGTGATGTCGTCGCGACCTTCTCCTTCACCGACATTCCCGCATTGACCATCAGTATCGGTGTCGCCAGATACCACAATGGCGATGACATCAATACCCTTCTATCACGCGCTGACCATGCGCTCTATCAAGCCAAAGACCACGGACGTAACCGCGTCGTGCTCGCCTCTGACTGATGGCTTCGCGCCACGATCCCCCTAGAGTCGATAAACAGCGATGAAAATGTGGATTTAATCCACTTGATCGCAAATACGTTACAACATAACATTTGCGACCAGTTCTCATTAACCAACTTGGAAAACTCCCATGACACAACCCGTGGTCGTCGCCAACGCTCTGTGCGTCGAGTTCGCACACAACCCGGTTCTCAATGATGTTCACTTTAGCGTCCAACAAGGAGAAGTCTTTGCTTTGCTCGGTGGCAATGGCGCCGGCAAATCAACAACGCTCAAAACCTTTTTAGGCACCGTCACGCCATCATCAGGCCATGCCGAGGTACTCGGTCTCTCAACCACCACTCATATTGATGAGATTCGTAGTAAAGTCGCTTACTTGCCTGAATCCGTCATGCTGTATGGGCATTTAAGCGGCCTTGAAAACATCGACTACTTTTTGTCTCTCTCGGGCGTCACTCGCTCACGTCCTGAGGTGGAACAAGCTCTTGCACAAGTGGCGCTCCAGCCCAATGCCTGGCATCAACGTCTCTCCAGCTATTCCAAAGGAATGCGACAAAAAACCGCGATCGCCCTCGCGCTGCTGCGTGAAGCGCCCGTGCTGTTTCTTGATGAGCCAACATCAGGCCTAGATCCAAGAGCCATTGACGAGTTCAACCAGTTGATCAGTGCGCTTGCTAAACAAGGCACGACGGTGTTTATGGTCACCCACGATGTCTACGGCGCATGCCAAGTGGCCGACCGAATCGGCCTATTAGACAAAGGACGCATTGTCGGTCTATTTGAGCGATCAGAACAAGGCAGCATCGACACCGAGCAAGTCCACGCCGCGTTCGCACAAAGGGGCTAAGCATGAAAACTCTCTCCCTTATTCTGTTCGATGAGTGGCGTTTTTGGCGTCGCAGCAAAGTTGCCGCTACGGTGCTGGTGATCGGCGTATTACTCACTCTGGCATCTGTGGTGGTCAATCATGTTGAGACACAACACGCCGATGCTGAGCGTCGCCAACTTCAGCAGTACTCTGAATCCCAATTTATGGCCCAACCTGACCGTCATCCACATCGAATGGTCCATTACGGTCACTACGTGTTTCGTAATCCCACGCCATTGAGTGCACTGGATCCTGGCGTTGATGCGTACACGGGCCATGCGATTTTTCTTGAGGGCCACCGCCAAAACACCGCGATGTTCGCTGAGCAAAACCAGTCTAGCGGCATGACACGCTTTAGTTCTCTGTCTCCTGCCTTTTTGGTCCAGGTGCTGTTGCCACTGCTGATTGTTTTGGTCGGTTACAGCTGCGTCACGCGGGAAAAAGAGGCCGGTACCTTGACCGTACTCATCACGCAAGGGGTGAACGCCCGTCAACTGCTGAGTGGTAAGTTCCTGGCACTGGTCTTGGCCGGAGTCGTCATGTTATTACCCTTGATTGTTGCGAGTCTGCTCGCCATTGGCGAGGGTGAAAGTATCTTGACCAGCAGCGCCTTTATCGCCGGTTACCTTGGCTACATCGTCATTTGGAGCGCGCTGGTGCTGTGGGTCTCGAGCATGAGTCAACGCAGTCACGCCAGCTTCGCCATATTGATTATCCTATGGGTAGTATTTGCTGTGTTGATGCCACGCATTGCCAGTTCAAGTGCCGCCACACTGGCGCCGGCGATGGGCAAATTGGAGACAGATTTTGGCGTGATTGAGGAGCTGCGTCAGCTTGGCGACGGACACAACGCCGCTGACCCTGCCTTTGAAAAACTCAAACGCGATCTCCTTGAGCAATACCAAGTGGACGACATCGCCGAGTTG
>NZ_JCBDGX010000132.1:0-2376 GCF_059834345.1 Vibrio sp. R11-SG3-ISO3-SZ | reverse complement strand
AAATGCCATGCTAAAACGCCACCACGAAGGCAAGAAAAAACTGTCCGCTGCAGATGAAGCCTCCCTCATGAGTGCGGAACGCGAAATGACAATCTTCACATGCCCACTATTGGAGGTTAGCCACAAGGTTGAATTCCGATTTGAGCTGTCGACGATCGAGTACGAAGAGATGGTGAAAATCCACAAGTCACTCTTCACTCAGCAGGAGTGGATTGATTACTTAGGCATCAACAAAATTACGCATTACAACCTTTCCACAGGCAGAAAGAAGTTCAGTACAGATGTGGGCAAGCGGCTTATTGATCTTCTGTTGCCGCATTCACACATTTTGGAGATGACCGCGTACGCTCTGTCTGAATACGTAGTTGATGGTACGCCGGTAAAAGAGATGGAGATGTCGGCGTTTGGTAAGCACAGCTCTAATCTATGGAAAACACTCATCGACGGGCGCAATGTGATGTTCAAGTATTATTGGTCTCAACGTAGCCACATTGACCTGATGCAGATTTACATCTATTTGAAAACGGCTGAGTACCGAAAAGCGAAGTCTGAAATTTTCACGGACTGGTACGACAGTCCCGAGTATATGGCGCAGTCGCACGTTCAGAAGAGCACAAGCACGAAGAATGAAAACTCAAACAAATCACGGGCAAGTCACTTGGTCAAACTGATGAAGACTTACAAGAATGCGGAACTAAACGACCACCAGCAAAAGCAGCTCAATGAAATCATTCAGAGAGGCCTGCATGCGTTGGGTTACGTTGGAGGGGAGCTGAACTATGAGGACGCCTTGAAATACATGGAGGGCATTCTAGGTATTACTAAGGAGCGCAATGACTTTGCGAGCGACCAATTCACGAATGCCGCAGCAGGCGTAATGTTCCCAGTATCATCGGAATCAGACGAGGATTTGGGTATCTACCTAATGAATTAGGGTTTCCATTGTGACAAAAACGCAATAAGCGTTCTGTAAGTGATTGATTTTACTTATTTGAAGCCCTAAAAAAGCGACAAGTTTAATAAAAAAGTTGTCGCTTTTTCTTTATCTCGAACTCAACTATTTTGAGTAGGCCGGTATGTATGGTAGTGGCCAGACTACAGATTCTACACAGTTAGAGCTGTACGGCTCACGCATTTCTCTTAAGGGGTAAGGCTTCTGGTAGAAATACCCTTGCGCAAGAGTTACTCCAATCTGATGTAATGTATCATGCTGACTTTTAGTTTCAACCCCTTCCACCACGACCTCTGCGCCAAACATCTCAGAAAGATCAATTAAATGCGAGACAAGTTTTTGTTGTTTAGTGCAGCGGTCAATCTCCGCGATAAACTGTCGATCGATTTTAAGTTGAGAGATAGGAAGCTTAAATAGTCGTTCGTATCCACTCTTGCCGGTCCCGAAGTCATCTAGTGAAAATCTAAGTCCCATGGACGTAAGCTTGCACATCACTTCAGCCAACTGAAAAATATCCGTGTCATCGATTTCAGTTAGCTCGCAGATCAACATTGATGGCGGGTAGCCGCTTTTCGTTAATATGTGCGTGAGCTTATTGAGTGTCGTGGGAAACAAGAGTTGCTTAGGTGAGAGATTGAATTGAAGAGTGTGAGGGTTATTGATGAACCCAGCCATGGTATCACGCAAGACCTTAATACTGATGTCTGCTCCGGAACGCGGTGTCACCGTTTTGAAAAACGATTCAATGTCCAGCGCCTGCACGCACCGGCTGAGCACCTCAAAAGAATGAGTCTGTCGCGTACTGATATTTACGATCGGCTGCAACTGCGCCCTGAAAAGTTCTTCGTCCATGTCATCATCCCTGCCAATCTAACAGGGCCGCAGCCCTTAATTATTAGAATATATACTACCAGATATTTTAGATTAAACAGCTGACATGTGCTACTTTTTTGCGCAGGGCTTACACCCACAATCTGGGCGGGGAACCACTAGCCACCAGCAGCAAAGCCATACAAGCTGATGCTCTATGCTGGTGGACGGCGATGAACGACAAATCTGAGGAATGTTAAATCAATTTTAGAGCAGGACGGCCCAACTCCGTTCTAACGACAACATTACCTTCGTGCCGATACACAACAGCCAACAACGCATCACTCAATTCTGTTTGTTCATCAATAAAACGAGTAACAGTTTGAAGGTCATCGAATTCGAGATGAACGCAAACACACTTAACTTTAGAGTGTGCCACCTCTTCGCTGTTTATTTCAGTGGTCAATCTGTATCGCTCACCGTCCCCGCCACCGATGTACGAACCAATTGCCGCGAAATCCGCCATGGCGGAAAGAGAAGCTCCGGTCGCCACGAGAACCCATCCACACTTGTTGGCACATTGTTGGAGCAAAGCCTTGCCATCTTCGGAAAGT
>NZ_JCBDGX010000131.1:0-13491 GCF_059834345.1 Vibrio sp. R11-SG3-ISO3-SZ | reverse complement strand
TCTATTAAAGACTCAGCTTGCTCTTCGAGGTCAAAGCGCCATTGTTCAAACAGTTCGATGGCGTGTTGACCCGAGGTAATGCTTTGCTGCGCATACGACTCCAGTACCGCTTGGCTCACCACACACTCAATCAAGGCACCCGCTTGCTGAGCAGGAAAGCAAACCGCAGCGCGCTCTTCATCCCAATGCTGTCGATCGGGAAACAAAATCGATTGATTCATCTTTTACCCTTGTAAATTTTTACGCAGCTCGCGCAGCACCTGCTTAGTGCCTGGACGTAAACCTCGCCACAGCATAAAGCTTTCCGCCGCTTGGCCAACCAACATCCCTAAGCCATCATAGCTGACGGGCGCACCCGATTGTTCCGCCCAGGCATTAAAAGGCGTTTTGCCTGCGCGGTAGACCATGTCATACACCACTTGGCAACCTTGAAAAATGGTCGGAGATACCGCTGGCAACTCACCACTCAATCCCGACGACGTTGAGTTAATGATGACATCAAAGCCAGTCTCGACCTCTTCCAGTGAGGCGGCTTGCACCACACCAAACTCAGCGAAAAGCTCTGCCAACTGTGATGCTTTGGCTTTGGTGCGATTGGCGATCACTATTGAGTGCGGGTGCTGGTCGAGCAGCGGTTTGATCACGCCGCGCGCCGCGCCGCCAGCGCCAAGCAATAGTATTCTCGCCCCTTTCAGTACCACTTGCTGGGCAAGCAAATCTTGCACTAATCCTTCACCATCGGTGTTATCACCAATGATGTCTCCATCATCTAACTTCTTTAAGGTATTAACGGCACCGGCCAATTGCGCTCGCTCAGTCAGGCGGGTCGCAAACTGAAACGCCTCTTCTTTAAACGGTGCGGTGATGTTGCACCCCTTACCACCTGCGGCAAAGAACTCCGCTACCGCCGTTTTGAATGTGCCGATCTCAGGCTGCTGCGTTTGATAGGTTAACGCTTGGTTGGTCTGGCGAGCAAATAAGGTATGGATAAAAGGCGATTTACTTTGGCTAATGGGATTGCCAAACACCACATAGCGGTCAAGAGGTTGTGTCATGTCCTTACCTACACAAAAATAAACGGGTCAACGGTCATTGACCCTATCACTATCCCGGCCAGGATCAAGCGCTATGCAGAGATAAACACGTTACCAATCACGCGGTTTGAGGAAATCGCGATACAAAACCGCTTCAGGGCTGTCTGGCTCAATCTGATAATTGTACTCCCAGCGAGCCAGTGGCGGCATCGACATCAAAATCGACTCGGTTCGGCCACCACTTTGCAAACCAAACAAGGTTCCTCGGTCATAGACGAGATTAAACTCCACATAGCGACCACGGCGATAAAGCTGAAATTGACGCTCTCGGTCAGTGTAGGGCGTCTCTTTGCGGCGCTCAACAATCGGCAAATACGCCTGGGTATACCCTTCACCGACCGCTTTGATGTAATCAAAACACTTATCAAATGGCCACTCGTTGAGATCATCAAAAAATAGCCCACCGACGCCACGCGTTTCATCACGGTGCGGCAGATAGAAGTAATCATCACACCATTTTTTGTGCTTGGCATACACGTCTCGACCAAAAGGTTCACACACCTCTTTCGCACTGCCATGCCAGAACTGAGCATCTTCTTCAAATGGGTAGAAAGGGGTCAAATCGAACCCGCCGCCAAACCACCATATCGGCGCCTCGCCCTCTTTTTCGGCAATAAAAAAGCGCACGTTGGCATGGGAGGTGGGTACATAAGGGTTATTCGGATGCATCACCAATGACACACCCATGGCTTCAAAGCGTCGCCCGGCTAACTCTGGGCGATGGGCAGTCGCCGAAGCGGGCATCGCTTTGCCAGAGACATGAGAGAAGTTGACGCCGCCTTGCTCAAACACCGCGCCTGCTTTCATCACTCGGGTGCGACCACCGCCACCGAGCCGCTCTCCGGGTTCACGCTGCCACGCATCCTCAACAAACAGCGCTTGGCCGTCGGCCTGCTCAAGCTGCTGACAAATGGTCTCTTGCAGTGCCAACAAAAACTGCTTCACCGCCTGCTTATCGATTTCTGACATTTTACTTCCTTGCAGGGTAGGCCCTGTTTCACCACGCAGTCACTGGCTGCGTCTTCTTGGGATGAGACTCAGTGTACAAAGAATCTGCGTCGAAGACTAATCACTGCGCGGTTCAAAGTGCGCGCAAACGTTTGCTTGCTAGGGAAAACGCCGTATAATGCGCACAAATTGGCGATGTGGTTGTACTGGGTTTACGACACATCCTGTTTTTCATTCCACACAAAAGGTTGAAGGAGTTTGAGATGAAAGTCGGTATCATCATGGGTTCAAAATCAGATTGGCCAACAATGAAGCTCGCCGCGGAAATGCTGGATAGATTTGGTGTTGAATACGAAACTAAAGTCGTCTCTGCGCACCGCACTCCTCAATTATTGGCAGACTACGCCAACAGCGCGAAAGAGCGCGGTCTGAAAGTGATCATTGCTGGCGCTGGCGGCGCTGCGCACCTGCCGGGCATGGCTGCGGCGTTCACAAGCTTACCTGTCTTGGGTGTTCCTGTTCAATCACGTGCCCTAAAAGGGATGGATTCGCTACTTTCTATCGTGCAAATGCCAAAAGGCATCGCGGTCGGTACACTGGCGATCGGCGAAGCGGGCGCAGCGAATGCGGGTATTTTGGCCGCGCAAATCATCGGTACCCACGATGAGTCCGTGATGGAGAAGGTCGAAGCGTTTCGCCAAGAGCAAACTGAGACCGTCCTTGCTAACCCAAACCCAGCCGAGGACTAAACCATGCATGTGTTGGTGTTAGGTGCAGGCCAATTAGCACGAATGATGTCTCTTGCGGGCGCACCACTGAACATTGAGATCTCGGCGTACGATGTCGGCAGTGAAAACATTGTCCATCCTCTCACCCAACACGTGGTGGGCCACGGTCTTCGCAATGCCATTGAGCGTGCCGATGTGATCACGGCTGAGTTTGAACATATCCCACACGATATTTTGACCCTCTGCGAGCAAAGCGGGAAGTTTTACCCGTCAGCAGAAGCGATCAAAACCGGTGGCGATCGCCGTATTGAGAAGGCGCTATTAGACAAAGCGGGCGTTCGCAACGCCAACTACCATGTCATTGAGAGCCGGGAAGATTTTGATCGCGCGATCGAAAAAGTCGGCATTCCTATGGTGCTGAAAAGTGCCCTAGGTGGCTACGATGGTAAAGGCCAATGGCGATTGAAAGACGCCGCTCAAGCGGACAGCATTTGG
Organism: Vibrio sp. R11-SG3-ISO3-SZ; assembly: GCF_059834345.1. Classification (NCBI taxonomy): domain Bacteria; kingdom Pseudomonadati; phylum Pseudomonadota; class Gammaproteobacteria; order Vibrionales; family Vibrionaceae; genus Vibrio; species Vibrio sp. R11-SG3-ISO3-SZ. The sequence continues at coordinate 10,226 of NZ_JCBDGX010000131.1, read as the reverse complement.
CAAGAGATGGCACAATGCATCCAAGCCAGTGAGACACAAGCGATTGTGGCGGAAGAGTTTGTCCCGTTTGGCCGAGAAGTTTCCTTGGTGGGCGCACGAGCCAAAGACGGCTCAGTCGCTGTTTACCCTCTGGCTGAGAACGTCCACACCCAAGGGGTGCTAAGCCTATCGACCGCCATTTCTGACCCGAAGCTGCAAGACCAAGCGCAGGCGATGTTTAGCGCTGTAGCCGAGAGTCTCGACTACGTGGGCGTGCTTGCCCTTGAGTTTTTCGATGTCGATGGCACCCTGCTCGTGAATGAGATTGCACCGCGCGTGCACAACTCCGGTCACTGGACGCAGCAAGGCGCAGAGACCTGTCAGTTTGAAAACCACCTAAGAGCCGTGTGTGGCTTGCCGCTTGGCAGCACCAAACTGGTTCGTGAAACGGCGATGATCAACATCCTTGGCGAAGATACGCTGCCACAAGCGTTGCTGGCCATTGAAGGGTGCCATATCCATTGGTACGGCAAAGAGAAGCGTGCTGGACGCAAGATGGGTCACATCAATGTCTGCGGCGACTACAGTGGTGAGCTACAACGCAAGCTGTGTGAACTGGCCACCCTGCTCGACAGCGATGCCTTCCCTGCGGTGCATGAGTTTGCACAAAACTTCGAATCGTAATCGGATCAAATGAGTGTTGGCTCTGCGAACACTGGATTGAAAAAGGCGCTCATGGCGCCTTTTTTGTCTTTAATGACATTGTATTTGCTGTAACGCTCGGCCGCTCCGATATCGCCTTACCACTGTATAGTCTTAAATCACGATATAGTCTTAAATAGGCACTCGCCGAAAATTAAGACTGAATGGCCTGACAACGTCGAGCTGCACACTGCAACTGTTGGCCTTTTGCGCTGTGCTTTTCCACCAGCAGTGGAAACCCACACACTTGGCACTCACCACTGACGGGCGGCTGATTGACGGCAAACTTGCATTTCGGGTAGCGGTCACATGCATAAAACAGCTTACCAAAGCGAGATTTACGCTCGGTCAGCTGACCTTGATGGCATTCAGGGCAGGCGATGGCGACGTTGTCCTCACTCGGCTCTGCAGGGGCATCGATCGACTCAATGTGGTGACACTCAGGGTAATGACTGCAACCGACAAACATCCCATAGCGACCTTGGCGCAGCACCAACTCATGACCACACTCAGGACATGGCACACCTAACTCTTTAACGATGTGGCCATCATTTTGATGCAAAGGTTTGATGTAATCGCATTGCGGGTACAAGGTGCACCCCAAGAAAGGACCATGTTTGCCATGGCGCAGCGACAGCTCCCCCGCCAAGCCTTGAGCTTGGCATTTCGGGCACGCCTGATGTTCTAAGGCGTGCTCGTGGGCAGAAAACAACTGATGGTCGATTTTATTACTCATATCACTTAGGGTCGCAAAGCGACGGTATCAGTGCAAGATACCCTGCTCTTTGGTGTAAAGAAGCTCTTCCATAAGCGTGTATTCATTTTCATTGCCCGGTACATTAAACAGCACCATTAGGACAATCCACTTGAGGTCATCAAGCTCAAACTCATCGGTTTCGAGCCCCATCACTCGGTCAATGACCATCTCACGTGTTTCCGCCGTCAACACGCTCACTTGCTCTAAAAACATTAAAAAGCCACGACACTCAAGGCTGAGGCGGTCGCACTCTTTGGCGGTATAGATACGCGTAGACGGAGACGAGGTACTGACAGAGATCGCTGAGTGCGCTTCCGTTTGCTGGAGCGCCGCCAACTCTTCTAACCAGACCAGGGCCTTATATATGTCTTTCTGATGAAAACCAGCGCGAAGTAACTCTTCTTCTAGCTCATCTTGGTCGACCTGTAACTCTGCATCGCTATGGATGTAGGTCTCAAACAGATACATCAAAATATCCATCATCATAGCTAGCCCCTCCCCTTTAAAATGTAGCCACCGGAAACTGCAACAACGTGCCCTAAAAGCTCGAGCTCCAAGAGCTGCATCATGACATCCTGCACGGGTATATGGGTCCGCGATGCTAAGATATCAACTGGTGTAGCCTCATTACCTACGTTAGCTAACAGCTCGGGAAATGGCAATTCTTCTTTGCTCACTTTCGTCGCTTCTTTATCGTTAGGAGATAAAAGCGCTCGGAAATGCGAGCAGCTCGGCGTCTGGGTGCGTGATTCGCTCTGTTTATCCGCCTGTTGCCGCGACCACGCCAGCAAGCTGTCGAGCTCGCACATGATGTCCTCAACCTCTTGAACTAAGCTTGCCCCTTGTTGAATTAAGCGGTGGCAACCCCTGGCATAGACTTGATGAATAGAGCCGGGAATGGCAAACACTTCACGGCCTTGCTCAAGGGCATAACGCGCGGTAATTAATGAGCCGCTTTTCTCGGCCGCTTCCACCACCAGCACGCCCAGCGATAAGCCACTGATAATGCGATTGCGGCGAGGAAAGTGATCCGCCTTAGGTTTGGCCTGCGGATGCAACTCACTGACCAACGCGCCTTGCTGAGTGATACGCTCTGCCAGCGCTCGGTGGCGAGCAGGGTACACTTCGCCAAGACCACTGCCGAGCACCGCGACCGTCTCTCCGCCCGCTTTCAGCGCGCCATCATGGGCATAGCCATCGATGCCGAGCGCGAGTCCGCTGGTGATACACAGCCCCTCTTTGACCAACGCACTGGCAAACTCTCTGGCGAGCGAAAGCCCATCCTGACTGGCATTGCGACTGCCCACCATAGCCAATTGCGGTAAGTGAATCGCCTCAAGCTTGCCTTTGACAAACAGCACCGCCGGCGATGCTGGGGCGTTGGCGAGCAGTGGCGGATAGTCACTCGCGTCACGGGTGACGATATGGTGATCCGCCTCGCGCTCGCGCCAAGCCAAACACCAATCCACCTCTTTTTCTGCGCGCCGCTGAATATACTCCACCTGATGCTCACTCAAGCCAAACGCGCGCATCTCGTCGCTCGAACTGGAGACAATCTCGTGCGGCTCGGCCACCTTTAGCAAACGCTCAAAGGTCTTCGGACCAATTCTGGGCGTAAAATAGAGCGTCAGCCAAGCGCGCAGCTCACGCTCTGTCATCCTTGCTCCTTACCCTGTAGCTCTGCGTCCACAACGTCTTCAGCGGACTTAAGCGTCGCCAGGGGTGAGCGCAAACGGGTTTCAGTGGCAATCGGCTGCTCGCTCTGAGTGACCAGCGCCAAGCTAAAATCTTGATAAGGACGAATCACCATCAAATGCCCAATGCGCACATCCGGCAATTGCTGCACCTCTTGCCTAGCCAATACCCCTTGGCCAGCTTTGGCCACCTTGTGACCCGGCTGATAGAGGTCGAACATACTGCCTTGACGTAGGGCATCGCGCGCGCCGCGATCGATGACCACCACTTGATGCTTGCCCACATATTGGCTGCCTTCCAGCGACCCCAAGATGGACGCATCGATGACCTTAGGTGAAGGCTGGGGATAAAAGCGTTGACTGAAATCAGACTGAGCCTCACGCACGGGCAAGGCGATGTCTTGCGCGAGAATTTCCTGCGTTTGTTGGCGAACTTTGAGCGCCATCATGTCCGTATCGCTCGGCGCCGCAGGCTCATCCGCAGACTCGGCGACCGCGATTTTTTTCAGCGCAATGACGCGCTTATCATCGCGTGTGAAGGTGGTCATTTTGCGGTAAATATGCCACTCACCTTGCACTTGCTGCCCCATGACATAGAGCAGTTGTTGCCCGGTGAGGTATTGCAAGCCATTGCTCGAGCCAATCACCTTGGCGCTCTCTGCCAATAACGACTCGTCAAGCAAGAGATCCGATTCTAGGTACGGCAACACCCACTCTTCACGCAGCGTCGGCAGCGCTTGTTTATCAAGCTTTCTGACTTTCGGGCTCAGTTTGTGCATCGGTTTCACCGTCAGAACCGGCTCACCATTGCGCCAAATCAGATTGAGCTTGTCACCGGGATAAATCAGGTGAGGATTATCAATATCGGGATTGACCTGCCATAGCCGTGGCCAAAGCCAAGGGCTATCGAGGTAGAGCGCCGAAATATCCCATAAGGTATCGCCTTTGACCACGACATACGTCGTGGGCGCATCGGGCTTGAGGGTTAACACCGACGAGACAGAGAAAGGAACCCAAGCTACCCACAAGGTCATCACGCAGAGAAGTGGCCTGCGCCAACTGGAACACCGTTTGAAACTCACCATCACCTAAATCCTTGGTTATCTGAAAGAAACCGCTGCTCAACTTAGGTGTGTGTGCTCAACATTGACACCGAGAGTGGCAGGGAAAATGCGTAATGATGCTGTCATTTAGGTTATAAAATGTCTAGAATTGAGCCAACAAGCTTTACCCTGATTCGGCACAGTTCAACATTTTGAGTGTATATGTCTGTATTACAAGTATTAACATTCCCAGATGATCGCCTTCGTACCGTGGCTAAGCCCGTAGAGAAAGTGACGCCTGAGATTCAAAAACTCGTCGATGACATGATTGAAACCATGTACGACGAAGAAGGAATTGGTCTTGCGGCCACCCAAGTCGATGTTCACCAACGTATCGTGGTGATCGACATTTCGGACACCCGTGATGAGCCAATGGTGCTTATCAATCCAGAAATCATCGAGAAACGCGGTGAAGATGGGATTGAAGAGGGCTGCCTATCGGTGCCTGGCGCACGCGCTTTAGTGCCTCGCGCAGCCGAAGTGACAGTCAAAGCGCTCAATCGCGATGGTGAAGAATTTACCTTCGAGGCGGATGACCTACTGGCGATTTGTGTTCAGCACGAACTTGACCACCTAGAAGGCAAGCTCTTTGTCGATTACCTATCGCCACTGAAGCGTAAACGCATCCAAGACAAACTGGCGAAGATCAAGCGCTTCAACGAGAAACAATCCGCCGGTAAGTAAGCGTATTACTGAGAAAGAAAAGATAAGGAACGTACCTTGAGCAAACCACTTAAGATTGTTTTTGCTGGTACTCCGGACTTCGCCGCCCGTCACTTGGCGGCGTTGTTGTCTTCGGAGCACGACGTCATTGCCGTGTACACCCAACCCGACCGCCCTGCAGGTCGCGGTAAAAAGCTCACCGCGAGCCCAGTCAAACAGATTGCCCTTGAGCATGACATTGCGGTCTACCAACCGGAAAACTTTAAGTCTGAAGAGGCCAAGCAAGCGTTGGCGGATTTAGACGCCGATTTGATGGTCGTCGTCGCGTACGGTTTGCTGCTGCCGCAAGCGGTATTGGATACGCCTAAACTTGGCTGTATCAATGTGCACGGTTCGATTTTGCCACGTTGGCGAGGCGCAGCGCCGATTCAGCGCGCCATTTGGGCGGGCGATGAAGAAACCGGCGTCACCATCATGCAGATGGACATTGGCCTCGATACTGGCGACATGCTCTCCATCGCGCGCTTGCCGATCGAAAGCAGTGACACCAGTGCGTCCATGTACGAAAAGTTGGCCGATTTAGGCCCAAGTGCGCTATTGGACTGCCTCACTGACATCGCACAAGGCAGCGCCGTCGCCACTAAGCAAGATGATGCCCTAGCCAACTACGCCAAAAAGCTTAGCAAAGAGGAAGCCCGCATCGATTGGAATGACGACGCTGAGCACATTGAGCGCTGCGTGCGCGCGTTCAACCCGTGGCCAATGAGCCACTTTGAAGCGGCCGATAACAGCATCAAGGTGTGGCAGAGTCGCGTGGCGGAGCACACCACAGACCAAGCGGCGGGTACCATTATCCAAGCAGACAAAACTGGCATCTATGTCGCAACAGGCAAAGGCGTATTAGTCCTTTTGCAACTGCAAGTGCCGGGTAAAAAAGCCATGTCGGTGCAAAATATTCTCAACGCCCGAGCAAGTTGGTTCGAAGTGGGCTCGGTACTGAGCTAACCCTTCACACCCTGTCATTGCGCTGCAATGAATCACGTACATTTTGAGGGCAGAGATGCCCTCCCTTATTTAAGGTATTGATTATGAATGTTCGCGCTGCTGCCGCTAACGTTATCTTCCAAGTGGTCGACAAAGGTCAATCACTCTCGCATGCGCTGCCTGCCGCGCAAAAGACAATCAAACCGCGTGACCACGCTCTGCTGCAAGAGATTTGCTACGGCGCTTTGCGTTACTTGCCGCGTTTGGAGTCTATTGCCAACGAATTGATGGATAACCCGCTCAAGGGCAAAAAACGCGTTTTTCACCATTTGATTTTGGTGGGGATCTACCAACTGAGCTTTATGCGTATCCCTTCGCACGCGGCGGTCGCGGAAACCGTGGAAGCGACCAAAACCTTGCGCGGCCCAAGCCTGCGCGGTTTGATTAACGCAGTGTTGCGTAACTACCTACGCAATCAAGAAGAACTGGATGCCTTTGCGACCAGTCACAATGCCGGCAAGTATGGCCACCCTAACTGGCTACTGAAGCTGCTGCAAGAGCACTACCCACAGCAGTGGGAGCGCATTGTTGAGGCGAACAATCAAAAAGCGCCGATGTGGCTGCGCGTCAACCGCCAGCACCACACCCGCGATCAGTACATCGCTTACCTGAATGATGAAAGCATAGAATTCACACTTCACCCCGAGGCCGCTGACGCCATAAAATTGGCCAAACCTTGTGATGTGACCCTATTGCCCGGCTTCGATCGCGGTTGGGTTTCCGTGCAGGATGCCGCCGCACAGTTGTCTGTCGATTACCTTCAGCCACAAGAAGGGGAGCTGATCCTCGACTGCTGCGCCGCGCCAGGTGGCAAGACGGCACACATTCTTGAGCACACGCAAGACACCGAAGTGGTGGCGATTGATGCCGATCCTACTCGCCTGAACCGCGTGCATGACAACCTCGAGCGATTACAATTGAGAGCCGATGTGATTTGCGGCGATGCGCGCTACCCACATCAGTGGTGGCAAGGTGAGCAGTTTGACCGTATTCTACTCGATGCCCCTTGCTCGGCGACCGGTGTGATTCGACGCCATCCGGACATCAAATGGCTGCGCCGCGCTGATGACATTGAAGCGCTGTCAGCGTTGCAGAGTGAAATCCTAGATGCCATGTGGCAACAACTGAAAGCGGGCGGTACCTTAGTCTATGCCACCTGCTCGATTGCGCCGCAAGAGAACGTTGAGCAGGTGCGCGCTTTCCTCTCACGTACGTCCGATGCACAGTTGATCGGCAGTGAGGAATCTCAGCCTGGCCGACAAATTCTTCCAGGTGAAGAGGACATGGACGGCTTCTATTATGCAGTTTTGAAAAAAAAGCGGTGTGAAGAAAAAGCGGTAGGTCTTAAGTCAAGCAACACGCCGCAATAAACAAGGACAGTGCGCCCCGCCATAGGGGCGATGACGACGTTCAAGAGAGCAAAAGATGAAGATCATTATTCTCGGTGCCGGACAAGTTGGCGGTACATTGGCAGAAAACTTGGTGGGTGAAAACAACGACATCACTATCGTCGACAAAGACAGCGACCGCCTACGTGAACTGCAAGACAAGTACGACCTGCGCGTGGTCAATGGTTACGCTAGCCACCCTGACGTGCTGCGTGAAGCGGGCGCTCAAGACGCCGATATGTTGGTGGCCGTGACCAATATGGATGAAACCAACATGGCCGCCTGCCAAGTGGCCTTCACCTTGTTCAACACACCAAACCGCATTGCACGTATTCGTTCGCCCCAGTATCTCGCCGAGAAAGAAGCCCTGTTTCAATCCGGTGCCGTACCGGTCGATCATCTGATTGCACCAGAAGAGCTGGTCACCAGCTACATTGAACGTCTGATCCAATACCCCGGCGCCTTGCAGGTGGTCAGTTTTGCTGAGCAAAAGGTCAGCCTAGTGGCCGTTAAAGCCTACTACGGCGGCCCTTTGGTCGGTAACGCCCTCTCTGCGCTGCGTGAACACATGCCGCACATTGACACCCGCGTGGCGGCGATTTTCCGTCAAGGTCGCCCTATTCGTCCGCAAGGCACCACGATCATCGAAGCGGATGACGAAGTCTTTTTCGTTGCTGCGAGCAACCACATTCGCTCCGTCATGAGTGAGTTGCAGCGGCTTGAGAAACCCTATCGCCGAATTATGATTGTCGGCGGGGGCAACATCGGCGCCAGCTTGGCCAAGCGTCTGGAACACACCTACAGCGTTAAACTGATTGAACGCAGTTATCAACGCGCAGAACGTCTCTCTGAAGAGCTGGAAAACACCATTGTCTTTTGTGGTGACGCCGCCGATCAAGAGTTGCTCACCGAAGAGAATATCGACCAAGTCGATGTCTTTATTGCGCTCACCAACGAAGATGAAACCAACATCATGTCCGCCATGCTGGCCAAACGCATGGGCGCGAAAAAGGTCATGGTGCTGATCCAACGCGGTGCCTACGTCGATTTGGTCCAAGGCGGTGTGATAGATGTGGCGATTTCGCCGCAGCAAGCGACGATTTCTGCGCTGCTGACGCACGTGCGCCGTGCTGACATTGTTAACGTCTCTTCATTACGCCGTGGCGCGGCAGAAGCGATTGAAGCGGTGGCACACGGTGACGAATCGACCTCGAAAGTGGTCGGCCGCGCGATTGGTGAAATCAAACTGCCTCCAGGTACCACGATTGGTGCCATTGTTCGCGGTGAAGAAGTGCTTATTGCACACGACAGAACCGTGATTGAACAAGATGACCACGTGGTGATGTTCCTTGTCGATAAGAAATACATCCCTGACGTGGAAACCCTCTTCCAACCGAGTCCGTTCTTCCTGTAAGGGGACGACCTTATGGTGAATTTTCGCCCGGTTCTATTCGTCATTGGCCTCGTGCTCTCTAAGCTAGCGCTGTTTATGTACGTGCCGACGCTGGTGGCGTTTGTCACCGGCACTGCAGGCTTTTTGGAATTTGGTCAAGCGGTGCTGATCACCCACTTGGTCGCCTTTGTCTGCTTGACGATTGGCCGAACTCGGCACTTTCGCCTGAGCGTGCGAGACATGTTCCTCATCACCAGTTTGGTGTGGACGATTGCCAGCGCATTTGCCGCCCTGCCATTTGTGTTCATCAATCACATCAGCTTCACCGACGCCTATTTTGAAACCATGTCGGGCATCACCACCACAGGTTCAACGGTCCTCAGCGGGCTCGATGAGATGGCGCCGAGCATCTTATTGTGGCGCTCGATTTTGCAGTGGCTTGGCGGCATTGGCTTTATTGTTATGGCGGTCGCCGTCTTGCCGATGCTCAATGTCGGCGGCATGAAACTGTTTCATACCGAATCCTCTGATTGGTCAGACAAAAGCAGCCCGCGCGCCAAAACCGTGGCGAAAAACATCGTCATCGTCTATCTGACCCTCACCGCCCTTTGCCTGCTCGGCTACTTGATGACGGGCATGACGCTATTTGAAGGGATCAACCATGCCTTTACCACCTTGTCCACGGGCGGCTACTCGACCTCTGACGGTTCGATGAACCATTTCTCCCATGGCGCGCATTGGGTGGGCACACTCTTTATGTTCTTGGGCGGGTTACCGTTTTTGCTTTTTGTCTCCGCGCTGCGCAAACGCCGTTTGAATGAGCTCGCCAGTGACGCGCAAGTGCGCGGTTTCACCCTTTTGTTTCTCGCCAGCAGCGTGATCATTGCCAGTTGGTTGGTGGTGCGTGATGGCTACGCGGTGGCGGATGCGCTGCGAGTCTCCATGTTTAACATCGTCTCGGTGGTCACCACCACCGGGTTCGGCTTAGAAGATTTCACCGCCTGGGGCGCGCTGCCGACCACCTTGTTTGCCTTCTTAATGATGGCGGGCGCCTGCTCGGGTTCCACCTCTGGCGGCATCAAGATCTTCCGTTTTCAAATCGCCATTACGCTGCTCAATAAGCAGATGATGAAACTGATTCACCCATCTGGGGTCTTCGTCCAGCGCTACAATCAGCGCCCAGTCAACGATGATATTGTGCGCTCAGTGGTGGCGTTTGGTTTGATGTTCTTCATCACCATTATTTTCATTGCAGGTTGCTTAAGTGCACTCGGCCTTGACCCTATCACCAGCATTTCTGGTGCGATTACCGCAGTCGCCAACGTCGGCCCGGGCATGGGCAGTGTCATCGGCCCCACCGGCAATTTCGCTCCCCTGCCCGACACCGCCAAGTGGTTACTCAGTTTTGGGATGCTGATGGGGCGACTAGAAATTCTCACCTTGCTCGTGTTGTTCTTCCCCGCCTTTTGGCGCCGATAGGCACTCGGCCTTCCTCTGTGGGCT
>NZ_JCBDGX010000130.1:0-78159 GCF_059834345.1 Vibrio sp. R11-SG3-ISO3-SZ | reverse complement strand
CGATGGTGACCTTGGTCTACTTAGTGATGGGGCCAATTAAGTTGAGTGCGCCGCGTACAGGCAGAAAGATCAAACGCTGGTCACGCCTAGACCGTGCACTGCACTGGAGTATGGCTTTTACCTTTTTGACATTGGCGTTTAGTGGCTTGATGTTGGTTTACGGCAAGCACTTTCTTAAGCCGTATATTCCAAGTGAGCTATGGGGCTGGGTGATCATCACCGCCAAGCAGTATCACAACTACATTGGCCCTATTTTTTACCTCTTGCTGCTGTGCATCCTCGTTAAGTGGTGGCGAAAGTCGGTGTTTAAAAAGGTGGATCTGGTTTGGTTCTTCAAGCTGGGTGGCATGGTGGGCAAACACAAAGGTAGCCATCCGTCCGCAGAGTTTTCAAATGCGGGGGAGAAAGCGCTGTTTTGGCTCTTGATCGTGGTGGGCACCGTGGTTGCGTTTAGCGGGTTGGTGTTGGATTTTCCAATATTCGGTCAAACTCGCCGCGATATGGAGCTTTCTAATCTCGTGCACGGCTTAGCGGCGCTGATTTTGATTTGTGGTTTTGTCTTCCACATTTATATCGGTCTGTTTGGTATGGAGGGCGCACTAGAGGGCATGGTCACGGGTGAAGTCGACGAAACTTGGGCGAAAGAGCACCATGATTTGTGGTACGAGGAAGTCATGGCAAAAACGCCCGAGGGCAACAAAGGAGATAAGCATGAACCAAACGCATAAAGGAATTTGGGTCGCCTATATCCTGAGTTGCTTCACTCCCATTACCTGTTTGATTTCAGGGGTGATCGCCATTGTGTACGCGGGTTATCGACTCGATAAAGGTGAAGATGGACAGGTGGTGGATTCACACTACTATGGATTGATCAGAACCTTTTTCCTTAATTTGACCTATTTTGTGGTCTTGATCATCACCGTCGCGACATCCAATGGCTTGCTTAAAGGGGTGAACGACTACTGGTATAAAAGCCAGTGGATAGATTCGATGGCTCATGCGATTCCATACATCGGTTTTGCTTTGGGCTTGGTGGCCATTGCAGTCTGGTTTGTGCGTATGGCACAGGGAATGCGATTGCTTCGCCAGAATCAACCGTTTCAATTCTCCAAAGGGCCCAACCTCTAACGGTAACGTGGCATTCACATATATTGATAGCGCTCCAATATGGGGCGCTTTATTGATTTGGTGGATGCATTAAATTGGTGCGTTATCACCAAGTTGGTGCTATTGGTTTAAATCTCTCTCACTTTTAGTCGCTCTCCCTTCAAGCTTTAGAATTATTATCCACATAAAATCAATGCCTTATTTTTACTCTGACATATTGCTCAATACTGGCACAGATATTGTTTACTGGCTTTCCTGATTCATTTTTCACTAATTTGGTGAATAGAAAACAACCGACGCACATAAAAAGCGCGCTACATGGAGACAGACAATAATGAGCCTAGATGTAAGTCAGGTACACGGAGCCGTTCAAACCCTGACACAGAGTTCAGATACCCTTTTTTTGCTGCTTGGTGCAATCATGGTGTTTTTAATGCACGCGGGCTTTGCTTTTCTCGAAGTAGGGACGGTGCGCCACAAAAACCAAGTCAATGCACTGGTCAAGATCCTCGCTGATTTCGGTATTTCAGCCCTCGCTTACTTTTTCTTTGGTTACTGGCTTGCCTATGGCGCGAACTTCTTTGCCGATGCGCAAACCCTATCGCAAGGCAATGGCTATGAACTGGTGAAGTTCTTCTTCCTTCTCACCTTTGCGGCGGCGATACCAGCGATTGTCTCAGGCGGTATTGCTGAGCGTGCACGATTCTATCCGGTACTGATTGCCACGTTTTTTACCGTCGGTCTGGTCTACCCAATCTTTGAGGGTATGATTTGGAACGGCAACTACGGCGTTCAAGCTTGGTTTGAAAATCAATTTGGTTATGGCTTCCATGACTTTGCAGGCTCTGTCGTTGTGCATGGCGTGGGCGGTTGGATAGCCTTGGTTGCCGTGCTGTTTCTAGGTATGCGTAACGGCCGTATTCGCGCAGGTAAGCACACCAACTTCGCGCCTTCAAATATCCCATTTTTGGCACTTGGGGCATGGATTCTATGTGTCGGCTGGTTTGGTTTTAACGTGATGTCTGCACAAACGCTGGAAGGCATCAGCGGCCTAGTGGCGATGAACTCACTGATGGCGATGGTCGGGGGTATTGTGGCGGCCTTAATTGCGGGTAAAAATGACCCAGGCTTTATTCACAATGGACCACTCGCCGGTTTGGTTGCGGTGTGTGCCGGTTCCGATCTGATGCATCCGATTGGCGCGCTTGTCACTGGTGCGGTGGCTGGCGCGTTGTTCGTATACCTCTTTACCTATCTACAAAACAAAACCAAGATCGATGATGTGCTCGGCGTATGGCCTCTGCACGGCGTTTGTGGCGCGTGGGGTGGTGTTGCGGCTGGAATCTTTGGCCAAACGGCACTCGGTGGCTTAGGCGGCGTGAGCTTGACGGTTCAAGTGCTTGGCACCATCGCTGGTATCGTGATTGCGGTCGTTGGCGCCATGCTTGTCTACGGCATCATCAATAGTGTGACCGGATTGCGCTTGTCTGAGGAAGATGAGTTCAATGGCGCCGATTTGGCGATTCACAAGATCTCTTCGACCAACGAAGACTGATCAAAGCGCAGTATCCAACGCACTCGGGGCGCGATTAGGCGCCCCGTTTTTGATCATCCATCACAGAAACCACACCTCGTTTAAAACGCTTCGACTATGGTCTAATCCTTATTCCTATTGTTGTTATTGATGAAGTGCTAAGCTAACAGCAAAGGAAGAAAACCAATAAAGGAAGACCTATGAAGTTTCCGTACCGCAACGTCGTTATTTTGACTGGCGCAGGTATCTCCGCTGAATCTGGTATTAAGACCTTTCGCGCTCAAGATGGCCTTTGGGAAAACCACCGTATTGAAGATGTCGCAACGCCAGAAGGATTCGCGCGCAACCCAGACTTAGTGCAAGAGTTTTACAATCAACGTCGTCTCAAACTCCAAGATGATTCGATTAAACCTAACGCCGCCCATCTCGCATTAGGTAGGCTAGAGCAAGAGTTGGAAGGCAGTGTCACCATCATTACGCAAAATATCGATAACTTACATGAGCGCGGTGGCAGTACCAATGTCATTCATATGCATGGCGAGCTACTGAAAGCGCGTTGCAGCGTCTCCAATCAAGTAGTCGATGAACAGGGGCCGATTCACACCGGTGATTTATGTCACTGTTGTCAAATCCCGTCACAGATGCGCCCCCACGTTGTGTGGTTTGGCGAAATGCCGCTGCGCATGGGCGACATCTATGAAGCGTTGGAAAAGTCGGATCTGTTTATATCCATCGGCACTTCCGGTGTGGTGTATCCCGCCGCAGGATTTGTTCATGATGCAAGAATGCACGGTGCCCATTCGATTGAAATCAATCTTGAGCCCAGCGCTATCGAGAGTGAGTTTGAAGAAAAACGCTACGGTAAAGCAAGTATTGAGGTGCCGAAACTTGTGGATGAAATTTTGTCGCTACAGACACCATCACGCAAACATGCATAACTGGCGCGACAGGAGCTCAAACGACTCACTTTCAACGATTAAAGTGAGCAGTTAAATACAACAACGGCCACATTGCGTGGCCGTTTTACTTTGATACTCTTATCGACAATGGATTATCGATATGAGTGAGTCATTCGTGGACTAGTTGTTCACTTTGAGTTTTTGGAAGTACTTATCGTAAAGCACGCTGGCTTCACCCACCTCATCTTGCCATGTGCCGCTTTCCATCACCTCTTGTGGTGGGAAGATGCTTGGATCGTTGGCAAAATCTTCGGGCAGCAAGTCGTGCGCGGTGGCGACGGGGGTCGGGTAGCCGATTTCAACGGCAATTTTCGCTGCGTTCTCAGGACGCAGTAGGAAATCGATCATCTTGTGCGCGGCTTCGATGTTTTTCGCTTCTGCTGGAATAGCTAAGCTGTCCATCCAAAAAATGGCGCCTTTTTCTGGCCAAATGATGTCGATGGATGCGCCCTCTTGACGAGCCATGTAGGCAGACCCATTCCAGAGCATACCCAGCGAGACTTCACCGGCAAGGTAAGGGTTCGCGGGGAAGTCAGAGTTAAATACCAACACATTAGGCATCAGTTTTTTCAGCTCTTGATACGCCGCTTCAATTTCGTCAGGGTTGGTGGTGTTGGGTGAGTAACCGAGTTTGGTTAAGGCGATGTGGAATACCTCACGCGAATCGTCCATCAGCATGAGTTGGCCTTCCCACTTGGTATCCCAAAAGTCGTCCCACTTGGTGACGGTTGAGCGGTCTAGCATATCAGAGTTGATGCCAATCCCCGTCGCGCCCCAAATGTAGGGAATCGAGTAATTGTTGCTTGGGTCAAAAGGTTTGTTCAAGAAATTACTGTCGAGATCGGCAAAGTGCGACAACTGTGTTTTATCGATTTGTTGAAGCATGCCTTCCTTACGCATCTTCGACACAAAATAGGTAGACGGTACTACGAGGTCATAACCTGAGCCTTGAGTCTTTAACTTGGCGTACATACTTTCGTTAGACTCGTAGGTTGAGTAGATCACTTTGATCCCAGTTTCTTTTGTAAAGTCTTCAAGAACTTCAGACGGAATGTATTCCGACCAGTTGTAGAAATAGAGTTCTTGATCAGCAGCCATAGCAGGGGAAGCGATAAGTGTCGCTGCGCACAGGGCGCTTGCATAGAATTTACTTTTCATTGTATTTCCGTTTTTTGGTGCGCCATCAAGATCCATCGTTCCTGACGTATCTTATTGATAGTGCAGTGAGTAATAATATTTATCGACAATATAAACCATACGCGAAAAGTATATCAGCCAAACAAAAAAATAGGCAGCATCCGCTACCTATTTTGTTCTTTTTCGTCTGTTAAACGGTTATTGACCCGCTTTCAACTTCATAAAGTAGTCTTCGTACTTAACCGTCATGTCACCAACCGCATCTTGCCATTCTACTCGGTCAAGATCCTCTTGTGATGGGAAGAGCGGCGCCACATCTTTAAACTTGGCATTAGACTCTGCTACAGCGGTCAAATAACCGGTATCACGCGAGATTTGTTCAGCGATTTCAGGGCGTAGTAAGAAATCGATCATCTTATGCGCGGCTTCTACGTTTTTCGCTCCGGAAGAAATAGCAAAGTTGTCGACCCAACCAATGCCTCCTTCTTTTGGAAAGACCAGTTTAAGGTTGAGACCTTCGTTTTGCGCGGCGGCAGCACTGCCATTCCACAACATGCCGACACCAACTTCGCCCGATAAGTAAGGCGCTGCTGGGTTGTCTGAGTTAAATACTAAGACGTTTGGCATGAGCTTTTGCAGTTCAGCGTATGCTTGGTCGATTTGCTCTGGGTCAGTGGTATTGCCTGAGTAACCCAGTTTACGTAAAGCGATATGGAACACCTCACGCGTGTCATCCATCAACATGACTTGACCTTGCAAATCCGGGTTCCATAGGTCTGCCCAGCTGGTAAAGTCGTTGGTATCGTACATGTCTTCATTTACGGCCAGACCTGTGATCGCTACTACATGTGGAATCGAGTATTCGTTGTTTAGATCATAAGGTTTGTTGAGGTAGTTTTTGTCCAAGTTGGCAAAGTTTGACAGCTTGCTCTTATCAATTTTCTGCAACATACCTTCGTCACGCATTTTAGCGACGAAGTAGGTAGAAGGGACGACTAAATCGTAGCCTTGGTTGTGCGTTTTTAGCTTGGCATAGAGTGTTTCATTCGACTCATACGTCGAGTAAATCACTTTAATGCCGGTTTCACTGGTGAACTGCTCAAGCAAACTGCTGTTAATGTACGGCCCCCAGTTCATAAACACTAATTCTTTGTCTTCTGCACGCGTTTGCGCTGAAAAGAGAGAGAACATGCATGCACTTGCCGTAATTAAAGTTGCCCATTTTTTCATTGACGTTAGCTCCAAACCAAACGTACAGGCCAGCAACACTGGCCATTATCGATAAAAAACAGGACGGTGAGTGCCGTCCCGTACAAAGTCATGGGTATCAGTCCTTCTCGCGAGCAATCAGTTGCGAGAGGATAACCAGTGTCAACGACACCACCAACATGACGGTTGCAAGAGCATTCACCTCTGGTGAAATGCCCACCTTCACCATTGAATAGATCTTCAATGGTAGAATTTCATAAGTCGGCCCTGTGACAAAGGAACTGATGATCACATCGTCCAGTGATAGCGTGAAGCTCAGCAGCCAACCGGCAGCGACCGCTGGCTTCGCCAAGGGTAAGATGATTTTGCTTAAAATCGTCCACTCACTCGCGCCCAGATCTTTTGCTGCCTCAAGCATTTTTACATCAAACCCGTTTAAGCGGCTGTATACCGTCACAACCACAAAAGGCAGACAGAAGGTAATGTGGGCGATCAACAAAGTGAAAAAGCCCAGTTGGGCGCCTAGCACCAAGAATAGGGCAAGCAGCGAAATCGCCATCACGATATCCGGTGACATCATGACAACAAACAGCATGCCATTCACCGCGTTTTTGCCTTTGAAGTTATAGCGAAATAGCGCCACCGCAGTTAGGCTACCAATCACGGTGGCGGCAGTAGCGGAAAACACCGCCACGTTGATCGAGTGCCACGCAGCTTGCATTAGGCTGTCATTGTTGACCAAGGTTTCGTACCACTTGGTGGTAAAACCATCCCACTTCATGCCGAATTTATTGGCATTGAATGAGTTAACGATCAGCACGATGATAGGCAGGTACAAAAAGCCGTACACAACGCTCATAAAGCTAAATCTAACTGTTTTTCCCATCAGCTTAGCTCCACTTTCTTATTCAAGAGTTTTCCTGCCCGATAGTAGGCGTACAACATTACCGCCATCGCAATGGTCAATGCGATACTGGTTGCCGCGCCGAATGGCCAATCACGTGCATTGAGCACTTGGCTTTTGATCACGTTACCAATGAGCAAGTTCTTCGCACCACCGAGCAAATCGGAGATATAGAACATGCCGAGTGCAGGCAGCAGAACTAATAAGCAACCACCAATAATGCCCGGCATGGTCAATGGTAAGGTGACACGCGTGAAGATTTGCAGTTTGTTGGCACCGAGATCTTTCGCCGCCTCAATGTAGGTATCGTCTAATTTTTCAATCGCCGAATACAACGGCAGAATCATAAACGGCAGCAAGATGTAGACAAGGCCAATCATCACGGCGCTCTCGGTGTACATAATGCGTAGTGGCTTATCGATAAGTTCTAGTGCCATCAATGATTTGTTTAAAATACCCTGAGTACCTAAGACAATTTTTAGCCCATAAGTACGAATCAGCGAGTTGGTCCAAAAAGGAACGATGACCAAAAACAGCATGATAGGGCGCCACTTGGCCGGCATCTTTGCCACGATGTAGGCAAAAGGGTAGCCAATCACCAAGCAGATCAAGGTGGCGACGATCGCCATATAAAACGAATGCCACAGCACTTTGGCGTACAATGGGTCGAATAAGCGCGCGTAGTTGTCTAAAGTAAAGGTCAGATCGATGAGATTCGCTTCGTCACGCGTAAGGAAACTCGTACCAATGATCATCAGGTTGGGTAACAGCACAAATAGTGTTAACCAGCCGACAATCAGTGTGATGATCGCATTTTGAAGATTAAACTTCGACGCTTTCATTGAGCACCACCTCCCAGCTCTCCACCCAAGTGATGGCAACTTTTTGACCGAGAGAGTGATCAACATCCGGGTCATCTTCATTGAAGAATTCACTCACCATGACGCGCATACCTGATTCAAGTTCTATCACGGAGTCGAGCGTCATCCCTTTATAGGTACGCTCAGTGACATGACCAACGATGCCACGCTGCTCGGACTCTTTGATCTCTTCGATACGTAAGTCTTCAGGGCGTAGCATCACTTGTAGCTTGTCGCCGGCTTGAGCTTCACCTTCGAAGTAAACAACGCTATCGACGCCTTCAATTTCGGCGCGCACACGTTTGTCGTCCAAACGCTCGATCATGGTGGCATGAAAGACGTTAATTTCACCGATAAAACGCGCAACGAATAGGTTCTTCGGCTCTTCGTAAATCTCACGTGGGGAGCCATCTTGCTCGATGACGCCATCGCGCATCACGATAATGCGGTCCGACATCGATAGCGCTTCCTCTTGGTCGTGGGTGACGAAGATGAAGGTGATGCCCAGTTTGCGCTGAAGCTGCTTAAGCTCAATTTGCATCTGCTTGCGCAGTTTGTAGTCCAACGCTGACAACGATTCGTCTAACAGCAATACCTTGGGTTTGTTGACCACCGCGCGTGCAATGGCTATGCGCTGCTGCTGGCCTCCGGAAAGCTGGTGAGGCTTGCGTTGCGCCATCTCTTCAAGGCGCACCATGCGCAGCGCTTCAAGGACTCGGGGTTCAATATCTTGGCTCGGCACTTTTTGCATACGCAAACCAAACGCGACGTTCTCAAACACCGTCATGTGCGGGAAGAGGGCATAACTCTGGAAAACAGTATTGACGTGTCGCTGCTCAGCAGGAACATGAGTCACAGTTTGACCATCAAGAATGATGTCACCGTTATCTGCAGACTCGAAGCCCGCAATCATACGTAATACGGTTGTTTTACCACAGCCTGAAGGGCCTAAAATGGTCAAAAACTCACCGTGATTTACATCGAGATTTAGGTGACCGATGATTTCTTTACCATCGAAGCTTTTACTGATGCCGGCTAAGCGTATAACCGGTTGTTCTGCTGTATTTTTGCTGTTCAACGTCTGTATTTCTCCTACTTAAACAGAACCATAGCGTTGTACCTAGCCATCACTATGGGTATTGATTCATTTCCCTAATGAGAAAGCGCATAAAATAACGTGAAGTTAGAGGCGCGAATCATAATCACCAAAATCGTGAAATCAAAGCAATTTATCAGCCTCCAAGTGAAAAAATTTTTATGAAGTCTGACCTGTATGTTTGTTAACGAAACTAGCCCACGTTATCTAACGTGGGTGGACGAGACTACGACCCGTGATTTGTTCAACCTGTTGCCCACTTTAAAACACAGAAAGTTCAAATATCAATCAAATCGTTGATAAAACTGGCAACAATGACGGTTCTGATTTTAGAGTGCGAGATGTTTCAGTATAATGATGTTAATTTTTTCTCTAAAAGTGAGTGTGCCAGCGTAACATGGCAGGCAGACCAGTGATGGAATTCCAATGAAGAGTGAGTTTGAAAAAGACTTCAACCTTGGCGGCAGTATCGAGCGCGCCTTATCCGGAAATTACGAGCTGAAGGTGGTGGATGTGCTCAAAGAAGCGGGCCAGCACACCATGAAACATTTCATCTCTTTCTCTCCGGCGGTCATCGCCTTGATTGCGTTGCAACTGGCGATTTTTTATATCGCTCTAAAATTGCAACTGGGTAATCCTTCTATCATCTTCGATGCGATTTTAGGTACCGCAGAGTTCGACCCCAGTATTTTCAGTGCGATTATGGTCGCCAACTTTAGTTACGAAGTGATCAGTGCACCGATTTATGCCGGGATCAGCTTAATGGCGATGAGTCACGCGGCTGGACTCTCAACCAAGCCCCGCCACATGCTCAAAGGGCTACAACATACCATTCCAGTTATTATGGCGACACTGTTTAGCCTGCTCCTTCAAGGCGTGGCCGGAATGATTCTGCCCTTTGTTTCTATGTATTTGTCGCTGGCGTTTAGCAACTCTATGCTCCTTATCTGTGAGAAGCGTGTACCGCCCATGCAATCGCTGCTGTTGTCGCTGCGCGCCGTTAATAAGAAGTTTTTCCCACTAGTGGGTTTGTATTCCGTCGTAACGGTGCTGTTTATCGTCGGTGTGATGTTCTACGGAATCGGCCTCATTTTAGTGCTGCCGTTTTTCTTCCACGTCAAAGGCATCGTGTACCGCAATATGTTTGGTATTAAGTTAAAAATTGTCGCCAAAGAACAACCTACAGATGAGAATGATGATGACAACGACCCACAAATTTTCAATGCGTAAGACGGAACTACTTGTTTTAGTGATCGCAGCTCTGGTTGCCAGTTGCAGTTACTACCAGTACGAGAAACAGGATCAAGAAGAGGCGGTGAGCGTTTCCTATTCTCAAGCGAAGAAAGTCGGTAAAGCGCCAGATTTTACTCGCTTTGATGATGTCTCCGAGAAAAAACAGGCGTTCTTCGACTACCTACGCCCGGGTATCGAGTTGGAAAACCAGAGAGTCAAAAAAGAGCGTTCGCGTTTAGACATCATTCAACGTCGTTTTCAAAAAGGCCAGTTAACAGCCAAAGATCGTCAATACGCCTCTGAGTTGGGTGAACGATACAACGTTCAGCTTCCAGAAGGCGGCATTGATCAAGCTTGGCTTGAGACTATGTTGCATCGGGTCGATGTATTGCCGGAATCTCTGGTGTTGGTTCAAGCTGCCAATGAGTCTGCGTGGGGAACGTCGCGTTTCGCTCGCAAGGCAAACAACTACTTTGGTCAATGGTGTTACTCCGAAGGGTGCGGTGTGGTACCACTGAAGCGGGGCGATGATATGAGCCATGAAGTCGCCAAGTTTAAATCGGTCCAGCAGTCCATCCATGGCTATTTTATGAATGTGAATCGTAATCACGCGTATGAAGACTTGCGTGAGATCCGTTACCAACGACATGTAAAAGATAAAAGTCTCACCGACACTGAAGCGGCTATCGCTTTAACTAATGGCTTGCTGCGCTATTCTGAGCGCGGTGAGGACTATGTCCAAGACATCAAGACGATGATCATGCACAATCAGGACTTCTGGGAAGATAACCTGACAAAACAATAAGTAAAGATAATGACTCGATTAAAGTTAGCCCTAGGACTTGGGTTTGCAGCGGCGATGGCGTGCACGCCCGTCACAGCGCAAGAATACATGTTTACCTACACCAAGCTTTACACGCACATGAAGCAAAACGCCAAAGAGGGGCATGAAGACGTTAAAATCGGCTTCTTTTTTCTCAATGCCGATACAAAGCGCAATTGCGTGATTGAGAAAGCCTGGATGGAAAAAGAGCAGCACTACGAAGAGCTCAAATCTTCTCAGTACCATGAACTTTTGGTGCCACTCGATAACAATCTGCGCTCTGCGAATCCATTAGTCTTCGTGCGCACCCCGCAAGATCAGCGCTGTGATTTCTCTATGGTCGTCATGACCAAACAGCCCATGGAAGGAGAGGTCTCTTACCAAGAGGTTGAGGTACTCCTTCCTCAAATGCATGCCATGCTTGTCGATCTCGGAGGGATGTTCGCTAGCTGGTTCACGCCAGATGTCGAAGGTGTCACGTTGGAGTTTCCCAACGATCTCAATGGTGTGATTCAGTTCTCCAATGGCTCAGAGAAAGCGATTGTGGCTGGCAAAGTGCAAGTGGCGTTAAGTGAGATTGGTGAGGGGGG
The DNA here is from genome assembly GCF_059834345.1 of Vibrio sp. R11-SG3-ISO3-SZ. NCBI lineage: Bacteria > Pseudomonadati > Pseudomonadota > Gammaproteobacteria > Vibrionales > Vibrionaceae > Vibrio > Vibrio sp. R11-SG3-ISO3-SZ. The sequence continues at coordinate 66,707 of NZ_JCBDGX010000130.1, read as the reverse complement.
TAAGATAACTCTTCCGACCCAAACTGCGCGAGTGTTGCCATACTTACCCAAGGCAAAATAGCCATCTGCTCGTCTTTACCTAAACGTAATAAGGGCCGCATCTGCGGCCCTTATTCTTTATGACGACTAAACCTGACTACAAGTTGGTCACATTGAGCTGAAGGCTAGGATCGAACTCTTGTACACGATCGTCTTCATCAAGCTCTGGAGTCGGGATCTGTTCTTTATCAAAACCAATATCACCACCATTGATGACACCAGAGTCTTTATCAACGGATTTAAAATCGAACAGTTCAAAGTCAGCCAAGTGGCTAGGTACCACATTTTGCATAGCGCGGAACATGCTTTCGATTCGACCAGGGAAGCGTTTGTCCCACTCATTAAGCATCTGTTTAATGTTCTGGCGCTGCAAGTTTGGTTGTGAACCACACAAGTTACACGGAATAATTGGATAGCCGCGCAAATCTGCATACTTGATGATGTCTTTTTCACGGCAGTACGCCAGGGGACGAATCACCACGTGCTCACCGTTATCCGACACCAATTTAGGTGGCATGCCTTTCATTTTTCCGCCGTGGAACATATTCAAAAAGAGTGTTTCGAGAATGTCATCACGGTGGTGGCCAAGGGCAATCTTGGTTGCGCCCAACTCTTTTGCAGTGCGATACAAGATACCACGACGCAAACGTGAACAGAGTGAACAGGTCGTCTTGCCTTCAGGGATCTTATCTTGAACGATAGAGTACGTATCCTCTTCGACAATTTTGTATTCGACACCAAGTGACTCTAAATACTCTGGCAGGATGTGTGCAGGGAAGCCAGGCTGTTTTTGATCAAGGTTGACCGCAATCAATTGGAAATTGATTGGCGCACTCTTTTGTAAACTCATCAAAATATCAAGCATAGTAAAGCTGTCTTTGCCGCCGGATAAGCAAACCATAATGCGATCACCGTCTTCAATCATATTGAAGTCTTGGATGGCTTGGCCGGTGTTGCGGCGGATACGCTTTTGCAGCTTATTAAAGTTGTATTGTTGAGCTTTAGTTAGCTCTTGAGTTTGCTCAGTCATCAGCTTGCAGTCTTAATCAATCATGAATCCAAATGAAGTGCGTATGATACGGATAAATCACTGAGATGCCAGCGTTAGCGCAGAAAATAATTTACCGGCTTGAGGTCCAAACCGCGGTCTTTTGAGAGGAAAGAAAATAGCCTCACCAAAGGGTGAGGCTATTGAAGGAGAACAAGTCCATTAGATTGCTGTTTTAGGATCGAGTGGGCTGATATAACCAGCGGGTTTCAGTGCGAGTACATCGCAATTGATCTTATCAATCACATGTTCAGCGGTATTCCCGATAAACACCGCTGAGAGTCCGGTGCGTCCAGTGGTACCGATAATCACCATAGCGGCATTCTCTTTGATAGCGGCGTCTGGGATAACGTCCTCTGGCAAACCTTGCTCTACAATGGTTTGCTCTTCATCAAAACCATGTTTTTGTCTCAGTGCTTTCATCGCTGTTAAGTGGTGGCCGCGAACAGCATCGGTATAGGTGGTCGGGTCAAACTCTGGTAACTCAATAGTAATGTTGGCCGGTGTGACTGGATAAGCGTTAACAAGCAGCGGACGTGCGCCTAATCGCTCAGACAAACTCTTTAGCTGCTCAACCATTTCATCGTTTAACCCAATGTGTGTGTCATTTTCTGAACCCACGTGCACGGAGGCGAGAATACTTGCGTCCTCTGACCACGTTTCGTTTTTAACCAGCAACACAGGAGAAGGGCATTTACGCAGCAAATGCCAATCGGTTGGGGTGAAAATCACCGATTCTAAGACGTCATGCTTGCGTGTACCTTTAATAACGATGTCGTGTTCACCAGAAAAGACTTCGGCTATAATCGCTTCATATGGACGGTTGTGCCACACCACTTTGACTTCAAACTCCACGTTGTCATTCAAATAGGGCTGTGCGACTTTTTGCATCCATTGCTCGCGTTGACCGATCACACCTCGGCGCATTGCATCTCTTTCATCAGAAGAGAGCATTGAGGTCATGTCATAAGAGAAGTCATAGATAGAGAGAAAGAACGTCACTCGACTCGGTGAACGGCTCTGCGCGGCAAGCTGCATCGCTCTGGAAAGGGCGGGTTGTTCTTCTTTATTGATATCGGCAACCACTAAAATCTTATTGTAAATGCTCATAATTACTCCTTGGAGTAGAGTTGGGCTATAAGATTAATGTAGCTTACTTTTGAGGAGAGTATTAGGAAAACAATGCGGAAAGTAGAAGAAGTATGATGTAGCTCAGAATAGAGCTACATCATTGAACTGATTACGATTCTTTTGAAACGCCCGCCAGATCCATCAGCGCATCGTGGTCGATGATGGTGATGTATTTCCCTTTCACGCTGAGAATTTCAGACTTTTGGAAACGGCCTAGCAAACGCGAGATTGTCTCTACCGTCAATCCGAGATAGTTACCAATATCACCACGAGTCATGGTTAAACGGAACTCACGAGGGCTAAAGCCGCGCTGCGAAAAACGAGTTGAAAGGTTGTATAGGAAAGCAGCGAGACGCTCTTCTGCGTTCTTCTTTGAGAGCAGGAGAATCATGTCTTGGTCGCCTTTGATTTCATTACTCATCAGGCGCATGATTTGCTGACGCAACTTAGGCATTTTACCTGAAAGGTCGTCCAAGATTTCGTAAGGGATCTCACACACCATCGACGTCTCAAGCGCTTGAGCGAAACTTGGGTGACAATCACCAGTAATCGCATCAAAGCCTACAAGGTCACCGGCGAGGTGAAAGGCTGTAATTTGTTCATCGCCTTGCTCGGTAATGGTGTAGCTCTTAATGGTTCCTGAACGAATTGCGTAAAGAGATTTAAGCTCATCACCCGCTTTAAATAGCTCTTGGCCTTTCTGGATAGGCTTCTTTCGTTCGATAATTTGGTCAAGCTGGTCAAGTTCGGACTCGTTCAAAGTGAACGGAATACAAAGCTGACTGATACTACAGTCCTGACAGTGAATCGCACAACCACCGGACTGAATTCGCTTTGTTGCAGGCTTTTCAGAAATCATAACAACCTTTCACTATTTGATATACATCAATATTTTAGCACCCATTAGCGGCAAAAGGTAGCGGAAAAAAATGTATAAAAACAGGTATCTATAAACTAATTAATAAAATCGATATTGCATCATATCCGGTAAAAATGCCGTAGATTAACAGCATAAACGCAACAATTTGACGAAATACTGAAGAATTTTGAATCCGCTTACGCGCCTCAGCCCCCATGCCAACCGCCAGCATTGCGGGTAGGGTTCCCAGCCCAAACATCAACATGACTAAGGCGCCGTTTAGCGCGCTGCCAGACACGGCAGACCACGTCAATGTGGAGTAGACAAGTCCGCAGGGTAGCCATCCCCAGACCATGCCAAACGGAAGGGCGTGCAAGGGGGATTGTAAAGGCAGTAGGGATTTGCCCGCTGGAGCGATAAAACGCCAAATCTGCTGACCCAGCTTTTCAATATGCAGCAGTCCGTGCCACCATTTTCCGATGTAACACGCCAGCAAAATCATGAAAAGTGCCGCCAGCAAACGAAGCCATATCAAGACACTATTTATTTGGCTCAGTTTGCTCAACGACGCCACTGCGCCGCCGACGATGGCTCCAAGCAGTGCGTAACTGATTAATCGACCAAGATTGTAATAAACGGGCGTCCAGCGAGAGGGCGAGGTTTGCCCGATGGTGAGCATTGAGGCGATACCACCACACATCCCCATACAATGTCCGGCCCCGACAAGACCGATAACAAACGCGCCGAACCAATCAATCATCATGGCTCACGTTTCTTTTGCTCAGACTCATCTTCGTCAAACAGAATGTTGTGACCTTGACGCTCGAGATCTTCAAACTGCTCGCTTTTCACTGCCCACAGAAACACCGCTACGGCAACACAAACCAGTACGATGGCAATAGGGATTAAGATATACAAGCTTTCCATTTACTTACCCTGTTCTTTGAGCAAACGCAGAGAGTTCGATACTACAATAATTGAGCTTGCAGACATACCAACCACAGCAAAATAAGGCGCGACCAAGCCGGCAACAGCGAGTGGCAAAATCAATACGTTATAGCCCAGTGACCACGCGAGGTTTTCACGGATGATTTTTCGAGTTTGCAGCGCGAGTTTTCGTGCATCAAGGATTCGTTCCAAGTGATCACCAAGCAACACCATGTCCGCTGAGGCTTTGGCAACATCGGCACCACCACCCATGGCGACAGACAGATGGGCGCCGGCGAGAGTAGGGGCATCGTTAATGCCATCCCCGATCATCATGGTGACGTCATTCGCATCAACGTGGTTTAAGAATTCGAGCTTGTCTTGAGGCTTGGCTCCTGCGACTACATCCTCAATCCCAATTTGCTCGGCGACCAATGTCGCGTTGGTGTGGGAATCACCCGTTAGCAGCGTCACTTTGATGCCCGCTTGCTGAAACTGCTCAATAAACGGCTTGGCGTCCTTACGAATCGGGTCGTGATATTCAAAGGTGGCCACTAGCTCGTTATTCAGTGATAAGTAAATGCAGTTAGGTGAGGGACTCGCCCCTTCACCAATCACAAACGAGGCACTGCCTATTTTCGCAATCGCACCATCAATCGAACCGGTTACACCAGAACCAATTACGTTCTCGATGTCTTGAATCTCCAGGCTCTGAACCGCATAAGGCTTAAACGCACGGGCCAGAGGATGATTGGCGTGGGACTCCAATGCTGCGGCCATAGAGAGCGCTTCTTCACGAGTGATATCTCCATGGAGCGTCACGTGACAAATTTCAATGTCACCATGCGTTAAGGTCCCGGTTTTATCGATGATCAAATGGTTCACTTTACACAGCGTTTCGAACACGTGGCTTTTGCGCAGAAGTATGCCAAAATTGCCCATGCGAGATGTCGCGCAGGTCAACGCCGTTGGTGTCGCGAGAGAGAGGGCGCAAGGACAGGTCGCGACCAATACTGACAACATGATCCAGAATGCATCGTCTGGGTTTGCTTGGTGCCAAAAGAACCAGGTAACCGCAGCAATCACCAAAATAATCGCGACAAAATAGCGCGCAACGACGTCGGCTATCTCGGCGATTTTTGGTTTCGCAAGCTGCGCTTCATCTTGCAGGCGTACAATTTTCGAGATCATCGAGTCCGCTTTGCTGGATGTCACCTCAAGTTCAAACGCTTCCTCGCCGTTGAGGGTACCGGCGTACACATAATCCTCGACATTTTTCACGACAGGAACGGATTCGCCCGTTAACATCGACTCATCGATGTGGACTCGGCCTTTGATGATCTTGCCATCGGCAGGAATGTGCTCACCGGGTAACACGCGGATTTGATCACCAAGTTTTAGGCTTCTGACGGCAATTTGGTCACCTTGAACCGTGGTGGCCATTGCAGGTATTAATTTAAGCAGGTTTCCACTTGCAGCGGCGGCTTTGCGTCTTGCGCGCATTTCAAGAAAGCGGCCAACCAAAAGGAAAAACGCAAACATCGAAATGGATTCAAAGAAAACTTCACCTTGCTCTGTAATGGTCGCCACCAAACTGGCAAAGTAGGCAAAAATCATCGCCAAAGAGACGGGGACATCCATGCCGAGAGTTTTACTGCGTAAGCTACGCCATGCATTTAGGTAAAAGGGCAGCGCCGAGTAGAGCATAACCGGTGTGGCAAAAATAAGGCTTACCCAGCGAAAGTAGTGTTTAAACTCTGGTTCTAGATCGCCAAACACTTCAAGGTAGAGCGCCACTGCCAACATCATGACTTGCATGGTCGCAAGGCCAGCTATACCTAACCGATAGAGGTACTGCTTCATTTGCTGATGGTAAGCCGCTTCTTGCTGGTCAGCTTCAAATGGCGCAGCTTTGTAACCCAATTGGTGAATCGACGAGAGAAGATCGCTGAGTCGAGTTTTGCTTTTATCCCACGCGAGTATCGCACGATTGGTCGTGGTGTTGACACGAATAGACAAAACGCCAGATTGGGTCGAAACTTGTTTCTCAATCAGCCAAGCACAAGCCGCACAAGAGACACCATCGAGTGACAATGTCACCTCTGCATGTTCTTCATTGGTTCTGACAAACTCCGATTGAACCTCTTCGTTGTCATAGTGAATGAGTGCCTTGAGCTGCTCGGGAACCAGTTCGACTTTTTCTGCAGGCGCTGTTCGATATTGATAGTAGGACACGAGCCCGCTATCAATAATCGTTTGGGCGACGGTTTCACACCCTGGGCAACACATATCGCGAGATTCGCCGAGGATCTCCACCTTATAATCCGTGTTGTCTGGTACTTCTTCACCACAGTGGTAACACGTTTTACACATAGCTACGCTTACATCAATTAGTTGGAAAGAGGGATGGCCATCTCAGAAGGGAATGTCACGCGGCCTTGAATTAACCATTGTGCATCATGAGGGGTCAGTTCGATAAACCAGGGGCCTTGCAGCGCCTCGTCGAGCTCAAAGCGATATTGACCTTTGGCGTCAGACGTCAGTAATCGGCTAAAATCGCGATCAGGCAGTGTGCGATGGGCAAACATCGCGGTGATTGCGGGGAAGTGTTCGAGAGTGCCTTTATCAAGCGTGATGACGATAGCGTTTTCGTCAGAGACGACTTGAGCGCTGAGTCCTAACTCTTTTGCAACGTTAATCTTTGAAATATCAACGTTGATCCCTTTTCCTTTTTTATAGTAATCCTCAGTAACCAGGTCGACCGAGTTCTGAGTGAAAATAACGACCGTTATAATAGTCCACACCACCACGATCGATGGAAGGATGATTAGAAACCACGGCCAAAACTGCTTATACCAAGGCTTTTCCATAAAAAAGTTCTCAATTTATAAAATGAAATCAGGGCTTTAACTGTAAAGGAAAGACAGCCCCATTACCATCTGTTGACAGCATGGGGCTGGAATTGAAATGTAACTTATTGTTCTGAGTTGCTTAGGCTCCATACATAGGCAGCGACAAGTTGCACTTTGTCTTCACCTAGTATGTCTTTCCAAGCTGGCATTACGCCTGAGCGGCCGTTCATGACCGTCTCTGTCACTTCAGCACGCGAGCCACCGAACAACCAATCTTGGTCAGTCAGATCCGGTGCACCCACAGCTGGATTACCTTTACCGTCCGTACCATGACAAGCCGCACAAACCGCAAAACGTACTTTACCCGCTTCTGCTTCGCGCGCGTTCACGCTACGACCTGACAAGCTCAGCGTATAGCTCACGACTTCTTTCACGCCTTCTTCGCCAAGCGCATCTTTCCACGCAGGCATTTGACCGATTCGGCCTTGCATGATGGTGGTCACGATAGCTTCTGGCTCGCCACCGTATAGCCATGCGTCGTCAGTCAAATTAGGGAATCCTTTTTGACCACGAGCGTCAGAGCCGTGACACTGCGAACAGTTTTGTAAGAACAGGCGCTGACCCACTTTTACTGCTTCATCATCCGCTGCAATCGCAGGGATAGGGCGCAGATCAGAGGAGCCATCAACATACGCAAGTCGCTTGAATGCTTCACCAAAGTAGGCATCTGCATCATCAAGCTCTTTGGCGTATTGTACTAGCTGCTTGTTCTCTTGAGAGGCGGCAATCGACGCTTTTGACTCTTCAACCGAACGAACGGTTTGATCTGAGCTCTGCCAGCCCAAGACACCTTTAAAGCTGCCAAGACCTGGATAAAGCGTTAAATAGATCGCTGCAAATACGAACGTACCAATGAAAAGGTAGGTCCACCATTTAGGTAGAGGATTGTTAAGCTCACGAATACCATCGTATTCATGGCCCATATCAGCGCCTTCCTCTACGCCCATTTTGTCTTTAAGACACCAGATAAGTAGTGCAGCACAGCCGACCAGTGTTCCGACCGTGATGATAATTATCCAAAGACTCCAAAACGTCGTCATTGCTTAGTCACTCCCTGTTCTTTTTTGGGCTGTTCAATCTCGTCAGCAAAGACAAGGTTGGCATCTTCTTCGAAGCGAGCTTTACGGTTTTTGCCGTAAGCCCACCACACAACGCCAATAAAGCTCACGAACAGAACGATGGTCCAAATACTGTGAATAGTACCGATATCCATTACGTCACCCCTTATTTACTTCATTGCGTGACCAAGAGACTGAAGATAAGCAATGATGGCATCCATCTCTGTTTTACCTTCTACATCTTTAGACGCGTTTGCGATTTGTTCATCTGTGTAAGGCACGCCGAATAGGTCGCGGAAAATACGCAGTTTCTTCTCAGTGTCCTTACCATCCAGTTCATTGTCAGCCAGCCATGGGAAACCAGGCATGTTTGACTCAGGAACCAACTCGCGTGGGTCAATCAAGTGAACGCGGTGCCACTCGTCAGAGTAACGGCCACCAACGCGCGCAAGATCTGGACCTGTACGCTTAGAGCCCCATAAGAACGGATGCTCCCAAACGCTTTCGCCCGCGACGGAGTAGTGACCGTAGCGCTCTGTTTCCGAACGGAAAGGACGAATCATTTGGCTGTGACACACGTTACAACCTTCGCGAATGTAAATATCACGACCTTCGAGTTCCAGCGCAGAATAGGGACGCAAGTTTTCAACCGGCTCCGTTGTCTGTTTTTGGAAAATCAGTGGCGTGATTTCTACCAGCGCACCCAAACTGATGGCAAACACAATCAGGATCGCAAGCAAACCGACATTACGTTCTACTAGTTCGTGGCGATTGTTAGAATTTGAACTCATTCTTTAATCTCCTTATGCCGGTTGCGGGATAGCTTTCAGGCTATCTTTTGGCGCGGTAACGGTTTTGTACGTGTTGTATGCCATGAGGAACATACCTGCTAGGAAGATGAAGCCACCTAGGAAACGAACAAAATAGAACGGGTAAGACGCTTGCACAGACTCTACAAAACTGTACGTTAATGTGCCGTCTGAGTTCACTGCGCGCCACATTAGGCCCTGCATAACGCCCGAAATCCACATCGCGACGATGTAAAGAACAGTACCGATAGTGGCAAGCCAGAAGTGGGCGTTGATCATGCCAACAGAGTACATACGTTGCTGACCGAACAGACGCGGAACCAAGTGGTAAACCGAACCAATCGACACCATAGCAACCCAACCTAACGCCCCTGAGTGCACGTGACCGATTGTCCAGTCAGTGTAGTGGGAAAGGGCATTGACGGTCTTAATCGACATCATCGGGCCTTCAAAGGTTGACATGCCATAAAACGACAGAGATACGATGAGGAAACGCAAAATTGGGTCATAACGAAGTTTGTGCCATGCGCCAGATAGCGTCATGATGCCGTTGATCATGCCACCCCAAGAAGGTGCGAACAGTACGAGAGACATCACCATACCGAGCGACTGAGTCCAGTCAGGCAGAGCCGTGTAGTGAAGGTGGTGTGGGCCTGCCCAGATGTATAGCGAGACCAATGCCCAGAAGTGAACAATCGATAAACGGTATGAATAAACGGGACGTTCAGCTTGCTTCGGAACAAAGTAGTACATCATGCCAAGGAAGCCAGCGGTCAGTAGGAAACCTACCGCGTTGTGTCCGTACCACCATTGTACCATTGCATCAACGGCACCGGAGTAGACAGAGTAAGACTTACCCATAGAAACCGGAATCGCCATGCTGTTGACAATATGCAATACAGCGACAGTGATGATGAACGCACCAAAGAACCAGTTTGCCACGTAGATGTGTGATGTTTTACGCGTAATCAGTGTGCCGAAGAACACTACTGCGTAAGCCACCCAGACAACAGCGATCGCAATATCGATCGGCCATTCTAGTTCCGCGTACTCTTTACCCGAGGTAAAACCGAGTGGGAGAGTGATCGCGGCTGCGAGGATAATTGCCTGCCAACCCCAGAAGGTGAAGGCGACGAGAGGGCCACCAAATAGACGTGTTTGACAAGTTCTCTGTACAACGTAATAAGACGTTGCGAATAGGGCACTTGTACCAAACGCAAAAATAACCGCATTAGTATGCAGAGGACGTAAGCGACTGTACGTCAACCACGGCGTATCAAAGTTTAGCTGTGGCCAAACTAATTGAGCGGCAATCAAAACACCAACAGCCATGCCGACGATACCCCAGAGAATAGTCACTAAGGTAAACTGACGGACGACCGTATAGTTGTAGTTTTGTTCTAGCTGCTTTTCTTGGCTCATTTGCATGCTTCCAATTTCTAATTAACTACACTTTACTTCCAACACGACACATGTCGTAATGCCACCCAAAACCTCAAGAAAATGTCGCCAATCTCAGTTGGTTAAATAATCTTGCCAGTTTTTAAAAAAAGTGGCACTTTCAGCCGCCAACTATACTTCATTTAACAATTCAATGACAGCATAGTAACCTTACACTTGGTCAGGTTTTGGCCTTTTATTTTAAAAGTTTGAAGTTTGTTACACGGAGAACCCAACAGAATGGCTGCCCAAAAACTAACAAGAGGTCGTTTTGCTCAAATAATCATCATGTTAACCCTGCTTCTGACGGCGTTTTTCTGGCGTACTATCACGCACAAAGATGCGATAGAAGTGGTGTGCGAACTCAAACCCGCGTGCACATTTGTTGTCGAAAACGACCGCTTCACCGCAAAATTTGAGGCAAACGAGATTATCATCACCAAGCCCAATACAAACTGGCTGCTAAAATCGTTAGAATCACCGCAAACAATTACGGAAAGTGATACTGACTGGAGACTCGAGGCTACCGTCAATGAAGCGTTAAGTCTAAGCTTGCAAGACCTCAACAAGACCAAAGAAGCGACAATCAAGTTTCGAATGTAACTGAGCCCAAATTTGGGAAAATTAACGTCCTACAATCCATTTTGATAGCCAATGGCTCGAACAGTGAGATGTTAAATTTGACGCGAACGAGAGAGAAAACGTGCGAGTTCTTCGTCGAAATCACAAATTATGGTATCGCTCAGCACTAATAATCAGCTTTGGAAATCTTTGATTAACAAACTGATTATTAGGTATTTTATGGTAAATGAAATTATGTTTAATGGAATAGCTTATGGGATGGGTAGATTGGATAGGGAGTGGTCTTTCCTGTGTTTTTCTAAAGTACATTTAACATAATATACATAATGCGTACTGTTATGTAGGCACAATCAAGTTGTGTCAGATTCTAGTCTAGCTATTTATAGTTATCCTTATTTGCTTAATTAAATTTTTGAGCTTTGAGGACCTCAACCGATGCTAATTCCCATGAGTGGCCAAGAAATTAATCGCTTCTAAATACGATACCGCCTTCATCAAATCCAAGGCAGACATCCTAAAACGTTTATCGAGTCAGCTAAGTCAATATAGCGTCTTTTCTTTGGCACATTTCCCCCGGGGCGATCCTAGTAACCGACATTATCCCGCTGCTTTTCTTGGTTCAACTGCGAAGATTTGAGTTTAGATTTTTCGTGCCAGTTTGCTTATCAGGTTAATTGGTGGTTTGTATTTACCTCAAACAAATTAGTTATAGTGCCTAATATCTACTAACATGGATATGAATGATGGCGTGTGGGATTGAGGATTTGTAACGCTTTCCTTTGGGGATCACTTTCTTTGACTGGTCACATACCTGATGATCACCAGATGAGTTAACTCGGATAACTTTCAGATACTTATCGTCAAATTTGGTGTGTACGTATACGTCACAAAAGCCTTGAACACCAGATTTGTTTAACTGCTTTAGCACTTGTTTCTTGATCTTTTTTGCTACAGTGTAACGCTCTGCATCATCAGCAAAAGCTGAGAATGCGTGAAAGAAACAAAAGAGAAAGATTAGTAAAGATTTCATGTGGTCACCTCCTCTACCACCTTACTTATTGCAAGGTGGCGTGGTGAGACTAGATGACCGTTTTACGACGAGGCACTTTAATTATCATGCGAAAGCCATACGTTAATGGGCTTTCTTTCCGGATTTCGATTTAAACCCTTGGTGTGGAAATACATTTCTAATGCGTTGCTGGACCTTTTTAGGAACTTGCTTAGAGAACACAAGTTTAGTCCCGGTACGTTGTTGATACACTTTCAACTCCCCATCAAAAGGCGTTCTTTCCGCAATCTCTAAGACATTGTGGCGAAAGCTTGGTGGGAAATGGCCTTTCTCGCTTTCTAATTTACCGTTTACGAACTTCGCTTTTAAAATCGGTCTATCGACGGCGACTAACCAAAAGATAACGACCGCCGCAATGACAATCACATACAACATACAAACCCCTTAATCTAACAGCTTACTTAAATCTTCTTTCAAGCTACTCACCGTCTTACTCGCTTTTTCGCTGCGTGATGCTTCGGTGAGTAAGTATTCGATAGCATCTGACAAGGTACACCCCAACTCATTCGCGCGATAAGACAGTTTCTCCCACACACGATAATCAAGATCGATGGACTTCTTCTTGGTGTGGATTTGTTCTGCATTGAAGTGACGCTTTCTTTTGGCTCGGATTGCTTGCTTTAACTTGATGTCCAACTCGGGCGACATGTGTTTGTCTATCCATTCAAGAACCTTTACTGGCTCGTGCTGGATTTGCTGAAGAGACTTAACAGCGGTCTCGGCTTCACTTCGATCAACATAGCGTGTAATCGACTCACCGGCCTTCCATTTGTTGATGAGATAAGTCCACTTCCATCCGCATTCCAAGTTTTCCAATTGTTGGTATTTCATGTCAGCCGTTCCCTAGTCGTTCTTCCCCTAACCGTTTGAGTGACAGCGTAACTCACAACGCGCTGAGTTGAAAGTGATTTGTGAGCAAATTAAGAGCAAGAGCAATGACACAATACGTTATTGCCCGTTATGCCCCCCGATATGTAACTTATACATGATCCCCCTATATAAGCCGGGCAGTTTTCTATATAATTCCACTCCATTTTTTAATAAAACAATTGGATTTCAATGAAGCAAGAAAGCTGGCGCACTGTGACCCCACACTATGATCATTTTGACGCGGTGTTGGCTCAATTCTCGACTCTACCGCAAGTGAGTTTTCTCGATATTCAAACGCGCCTTAAGCAGACATTGAACACGTTTTGCAAACTGGAACACTATCGTTGCCTAGTGCTTAATGCACCGGATAATGCACACTACCGAAGCCTGCTGAAGCAATCCCTTCACAAGGTTGATGAGTCCAAACATGTTCTATGCTCTGAGTCCATTGACGCATCCTCACTTTTAGGTCACTACAGTTGCAATGAATCTGGTGACGTTGTCACCAAAATAACGGGGCAACTCCAACAAGCGACTGACGACGGAATCGTCATTATCTCTGCCAACTTGCTACTTGCTCACCCTGTTCATTGGCCAGCAATCAAGTCAGCGATAATGGGAGAGTCCTACCCGCTGATCAATAGCAACCCCGCGCGCCCCGCGAATCAAGCCCCTACGGCAATAACCCAAGCAAAACTCATCGTATTGGGCGATCAACACCAACTCGCTGAGCTCGAATACCTAGAACCTGAGCTTTTTAGCCGCCTGGCGATGTACAGCGAGGTGGAGCTAGATGTTGCTCTCAACCAAGCGACCATTGAACGTTACTTGGGCTATCTCTCCTGGTTATCGACACAGTACCAACTTCCAAGCTTGGAGGTAGATGCGGTTAAGCGCGTCATGGTTGCCGGTGCAAGGCACACGGAAGACCAAAGCTTTATGCCACTTGATGTGAGTTGGTATCAATCGATTATTAAAGAGGCACTGCTATTTTCTAAGAGCGATGTCATCACTGCCAACGACATAGAAAGTGCGATTGATGCTAAGTACCAGCGTGAGTCATATCTTTGTGAGCGCGCCCTGTCGGACATCACCGAAGGACAAGTCGTGATTGAAACGCAAGGTGAGTGTGTTGGCCAAGTGAATGGACTCACTGTGATTGATGTCCCAGGACACCCGCTCTCATACGGTGAGCCGGCTCGTATCTCTTGCGTGATTCATTTTGGTGATGGCGACATCTCTGATGTAGAGCGAAAGGCCGAGCTAGGCGGCAATTTACACGCGAAAGGCATGATGATCATGCAAGCGTTCGTCAGCAGCGCACTCAATCTCGATGAACCACTGCCATATTCCGCGTCTGTCGTGTTTGAGCAGTCGTATAGCGAAGTGGATGGTGACAGTGCGACTCTCGCTGAGCTCTGCTCTTTTGTCAGTGCCCTTTCCGAGTACCCTATTAATCAGCAAATTGCCGTAACGGGTGCGGTCGATCAGTTTGGTCGTGTTCAGGCGGTCGGTGGATTAAACGAGAAAATCGAAGGTTTTTATCACGTCTGTAAGCACCAGGGATTCACCGGGCATCAAGGCGTCATTTTACCTAAGACGAACTTAAAACACTTAGCGCTTCACAAAGACGTCATAGAAAGTATCAAGAATAACGAGTTCCATATTTGGTCGGTGTCTACAGTTGATGAGGCCATCCCGTTGATCATGGGTAAGCCCTTCCGAGGAGAAGACGAATCGAGCGTTATCAGCAAAATCGCTGAGCGTATAGAGAGCTTTGAGCGCCATGACCAACCCCTAAGCTTAATGGACAAGATCAAGAGTTGGCTTAGCTAAAGCTTTCTTTTCGTCACATTTTTACTGATCGGAGTTGTTTAGCGTACACGTGTTCACTAACATGCTGCTATCAAAATTTGGAGTAATTGATAATGCAAAACAAACAAGATTCTTATAACCGCGAAGATTTACTGGCATCAAGTCAAGGTGAGCTGTTCGGACCAGGCTACCCTCAGCTTCCTGCACCGAACATGCTAATGATGGATCGCGTCACTAAGATGTCTGAAACAGAAGGTGATTTTGGTAAAGGTTTGATTCTGGCAGAGCTTGATATTACTCCTGACCTTTGGTTCTTTGATTGCCACTTCCCTGGTGACCCAGTGATGCCAGGCTGTCTTGGTCTTGATGCGATGTGGCAATTGGTTGGTTTCTTCCTCGGTTGGGTTGGCGGTAAAGGCAAAGGCCGTGCACTTGGCGTGGGTGAAGTGAAATTCACCGGTCAAATTCTCCCAACAGCGAAGAAAGTGACGTACGAAATTCACATGAAGCGCGTTGTTAACCGTAAGCTTGTTATGGGTCTAGCGGATGGTCGCGTACTTGTCGACGGTAAAGAGATTTACGTAGCGAAAGATCTTAAAGTTGGTCTTTTCCAAGATACGTCTGCTTTCTAACATTCTAAATCTTTTCTCTAGCGACTCACTCGAGTCGCTTTTTTGTGCTCAATCTGGCTAGTTATAGTGCACTAGATATCTACGATAAAGCCCCTTTCGGGGCTTAGTTCCTTGCAGTATGTGGGTTAAGAGTTATTTGTAGAGACCTGACTGCTTGTCGTCCCTGGCATCACGCCAACCACCGAGCCAATACGACCGAGCATCCATCTGCTGATACGGGCAGGCTTCCATTGAGCGGCCATTCAGCCCCGCTTTGTACCCTTGAGATTGAGCTCGCTCTAAGCGGTCACGCTTTTGTCTCTTCATAGTGTCGTCCTCATACATACGGTGTTTCTTAACGTACTACTATTAACTTTTCATGGAGCTTTTGTGACTCCACAGTTAAGAATCGTCGATCAACGGCACTTTCACAAGATATAAAAAAAGCACAGCGTCAAAATTGTGAGGCTGTGCTCTAGTTTAAAATTTAACCTACTTTCTACGGAACCCTAGGAATGAAAGTAGCATCAAAGCAAAGAAACCTAGTGAACCGCCCTGTCTGTCAACGGTGTCAGTAGTCGCGGCGGGACGTGACTCAATCGTTTGACTAGACGAGTTTGGTATAAGTTTAACTGCGACGACTTCACTACCGCTGTCGCAAGATGATTCAATTGAATACGTAGAGAATCCACCAGCACAATAATAAGCAGTGCCCGAAATGACACCTGCATCATTGATATCGGTCGCATCAATAATACGATACTCATTATTTGTATCTGGTGAACTAGCAGAATAGGTGAGGTCATCTAGATAATGACTCGTTTTAATAGGTGTACTATTGCTGCTATCCAGCGTAGTAATGAATGCTCTCTGAGCTCGCGGTTTACCGTTGTACTCGCGGTGCGTTTCAAAATCAACCGCGCCAACCACTAAATCATCATTGTTGATACCACCAGCTTTACCGTTGGCACCGTAGAAAAGCACGTCATCGTTAAACAAAGTTGCAGTGGGAGAAGTGACATCACTGACGTAAAACAGGCCATTTGAATATGAACCATTTACGACAATGTCACGCAGTTTATAGGTTCCTATCGCCTTACCATTTTCATTGACAGCGGATACAACGGAGTTGAGGTAGTTACTAATGCTCCTGTCGCCAGAGTCGAAACCGGATACGAAGGTACTTGACCAACTATTTGCTCCCGTTCTGGTAAATACAGCAGCTCTTAAGTATTCATCACTGTCGCTATTATACCCGACTGCGTACATCGTACCATCTACAGACGCAATATCTCTAGCTGCACCTTGAGGTTGAATACGATCGTTGGACGCGGCTCCAATCCACCCGATTTGCGTTGCTGTACCATCTTCCCAAATGGTTGCTTTGGATGTGTAGTCAGAAGAATTATTAGTGGCTGATATTGACACACTTCCCGCAACATATTTAATACCATCAGATTCAACATACTTCCATGCACGAGAAGTTTCTCCAGATTCTAACGTTGAATTACCAACGAAAGCGGTGTTTCTTCGAGTGGACGTTTGGTAGTTACCTACCGCTTCGCTACTTGATGAAATACTATTAACAACGACATTGCCAAAACTACTTTGAACAGGTTCTGTTACCGTCTCCACAAACGAAGCAGTACCATCAAAATTGTTACTCTCTTCGTTCAAGTAGCCATAAGTATACTGGTTGGTAGCCCAGTTCTCGCACAAAGTATCCGCATACCCAAGATAGTTATAGCAGTAATTTCTGAAATTCGACCAAACATCATCACCTGAGTCAATATAATCGAAACCAAAACGCGTCAAGAATGGGGCCTCATGACGGTATTCAAAGCCTTCATTATAGTTCTTGCCTTCAAATGCAATCTTATGATCTGTTGCATGAGTAGAACTACAATCTGTGTTCCAGCAATTTACTGAAGACGGCTGAATCGCGACACCATAATGTTTGTCGTATCCAGAGTTGTCATATCTCTCTACAACTTTATATAACGCCGCATTAGCACTAAATGCCGCCGATACCGTGGCGGCAATCATGGATATTTTGAAGATCTTACTACTCATCGTATTGTTTAACTTTCCTGTTGCATTGCCTCGAGCTCTTCCCAACGCTCGAAAGCAACGTCTAACTCTTGCTCTGTATGAGCGAGCTTATCTAAAATCGTTTGTGTTTGCTCAGTCGGTTTGGCGAAGAAATCTGGGTCATTCACCTGCCCTTGTAGCGCTTCAATTTGCGCCTCGAGCTCTTCCAACTTAGCGGGTAAGGCTTCTAATTCTCGCTGCAGTTTATAAGATAACTTCTTCGGTTTTGCCTTAGTGACTGCAGATTTGGGAGTTTCCTCAACTTGTTTAACTGCTTTTGCTGAATTTTCCACCACGCGGGCTTGATGCGCTTGTACTCTTTGTTGCTGAGCATCGTGGTAGCCACCAACAAACTCTTCAATCACACCATTACCTTCAAAGATCCAACTGGTCGTCACTGTGTTATCAACAAACTGACGATCGTGGCTCACCAAAAGCAACGTACCCTGATAGTTGGCAAGCAAATCTTCTAAAAGTTCCAGAGTTTCGATATCCAAATCGTTGGTGGGTTCATCCAGCACCAATAAATTGTTCGGTCTGAGGAAGATACGCGCCAGAAGTAGTCGGTTTTTTTCACCGCCAGAGAGCGCTTTTACCGGTGTACGCGCGCGTTTTGGCGCAAACAAGAAATCTTGCAGGTAGCTCAGTGCGTGCCTTGGCTTTCCGCCGACCATCACTTCTTGTTTACCGTCTGCAAGGTTGTCGATCACCGTCTTTTCCGGGTCTAGTATTTCTCGATACTGGTCAAAGTAAGCGACTTCCAGTTTAGTTCCGCAGTGGAGTCTACCGCTATCAGGCTGTAAAGAGCCAAGTAACAGCTTGAGAAGCGTACTCTTCCCACATCCATTCGGCCCAACCAATGCAATCCGATCGCCACGCATGATATTGAAAGAGAAATTGCGCACAATTGGGTTACCCTCAATGGAGTAATTGATGTTCTGCGCTTCGAAAACAATTTTTCCTGAACGCGCAGCGTCATCAATCTGGATATTCGCTTTACCCTGCACTTCTCGCCTGTCGAGACGCTCCTCGCGTAACTTTTTCAGCGCACGAACACGTCCTTCGTTACGCGTACGACGGGCTTTGATGCCCTGACGAATCCAAACCTCTTCTTGCGCCAGTTTCTTATCAAACTCTGCGTTTTGCACCTCCTCAACGCGCAACATCTCTTCTTTTTCTACGAGATAGTTGTCGTAATCTCCAGGAAACGAGGCAAGCTGACCGCGATCGAGATCGACGATGCGTGTCGCCATAGATTTGATAAAAGCGCGGTCGTGGGAGATAAAGATGATAGAACCACGAAAATCTTTCAGGAAGGTTTCTAACCACTCAATCGTGGTCACATCGAGATGGTTAGTCGGCTCATCAAGCAGCAATACATCGGGATCACGCACTAGAGCGCGTGCCAATGCGGCTTTACGCTGCCATCCACCTGACAAGTCGGTCAATTTAGTGTGGCCATCAAGTTTAAGCGCGGCTAGGACGTTTTTAATCCTGTCTTCGAAACGCCACGCACCAGTGTGTTCAAGTTGCTCCTGAATACGGGCTAATTTGTTGATGTTTTGCTCAGATGGATCAACCGCTAATAGATCGAGTTGATCTTGGTAGATCTTAATTTGCTCACCAATTTCAGCCAGTCCACCCGCGACATAATCAAACACGGTGCCTTCTTGATTTCGTGGCGGATCTTGCTCAAGACGGGATACCACCACATCTTGCGTGACGGTCAGTTTACCGTCGTCAAGCAGCACTTCGCCCGCGAGCACTTTCATGAGCGTCGATTTACCAGCGCCATTTCGCCCAACCAAACAGACACGCTCATTGTCTTGTAATGCGAAGTCTGCGTGGTCAAGTAAAGGGTGATCACCGTATGCGAGTAATCCGTTATTGATGGTAAGTAATGCCATTATTCTCTAACCATTGAATCAGTTGTTGTTTGTCAAAGGGCCAATTAAGCTCACTCTCGTTTGCGCGAAGCACAGGAATAGTGACACCGTAACGAGAGAAGAGCTTATCGTCGAACGCGATATCGACGTGCTCAACGAGACGGTCAATGCCGACGCTTTGACAGAGCGAAAACGCCATCTCACAGAGATGGCATCCTTCAGTGCTGTATAAAGTAATCATCGATGCTCTCTATCCTTGTTCATACACCGAGTTTACTGGCGATGCGTGATCAACCAGCAGTTATGAATCTGTTTATTGCGAGCGAAGTCCATCGGCAACGTTTGGTGTGAGATATTCTTTGCCTCCAAACCAAGCTCGGACAGCGCATCATTGTCCATCTTAAAGTGACGCTTGTTGTTGGAGAACACAATCATACCGTCATTGCGCAATAGGCGTTTCAGCTGGCTCATCAGTTGAATGTGATCTCTTTGCACATCGAACGACTGCTCCATGCGCTTTGAGTTCGAGAACGTCGGGGGATCAATGAAGATGAGATCAAACTGAGCCGTCGATTTCTCAAGCCATTGCAAACAATCGGCTTGCTCGAAACGGTGTTGACGCCCCACTTGACCATTCAACGCCATGTTCTCTTTCGCCCAATCTAAATAGGTTTTGGACATGTCGACGGTGGTGGTCGACTTTGCACCACCACACGCAGCGTGGACGGTCGCAGAACCTGTGTACGCAAACAGGTTCAGGAAGTCCTTACCCTTTGCCATCTCTCCCAGTCTGCGACGTGTGATTTTATGATCTAAAAACAGGCCGGTATCGAGATAATCATGTAGGTTCACGAACAGCTTCACGCCGTACTCGGAGACCTCCATTTTTCGCGACTCTTGCGACAACTTCTGATATTGAGCGCGCCCTTTCTGCTTCTCACGGACTTTGAGCACGACTTTATTCGCATCGGTCCCCGTCACTTCAATCGTCGCTCGAATAATGTCGGTTAGACGTCGCTTTGCCGTTTCCTCTGGAATGCTTTTAGGTGCGGCATACTCTTGAATCACCAGGTGATCACAGTACACGTCAATCGCCACGTTGTAATCGGGCAGATCTGCATCGTAGACGCGATAGCAGTCAAGCTCTTCTTTACGCGCCCACTTACCAATTTTCGCAAGATTCTTTTTGAGTCGATTTGAGAAGTCAGGTGCAATACTGCTTTGACGAGTCTCACTCGACTCTGCATCTTTACGTGACTCTGCTGAGCGAGCTGAAATCGAGTAGTTCTTTTGGTGACAGGGTAACGCACCATTATTTAACTTAAACTGTTTCTCTGCACGCATGCGTAAACAGCTAAGCAACTCGTCAGAGCTTGAGAATATTGACGCGTGACAGCCACCAAATTCCGCCTTCAACTGGGCGCCGAACGCCGTATAAAGCGCAATTAAGCCAGGATGCGTACCTAGACGTTCACCGTAAGGTGGGTTACAGATCACGACTCCAGAATCGAAATCCGCTGGGCGTGTCACTTTTGTTGCGTCACTCACCTCAAAGTGGATCAGTCCATCGACACCCGCGCGACGGGCATTATCTTTGGCAATCTGAATCACGCGGCTATCGTTATCAAATCCGTAAAACTTAGAGTCAACTTTCTTGACACCACGACGAGCTTGAACCGCCGCTTCAGATTTAATTTCCGCCCACACCTCAGGTTCGAAATCTTCTAAGGATTCAAAGCCCCACTTTGCGCGTTTGACGCCTGGCGCCATGTTGGCTGCCATCATCGCAGCTTCTATTAGCAAGGTGCCAGAGCCACACATAGGATCAAGTAAGTTACTGCCTGCTTGCCAACCACTGCGTCCGATAATGGCTGCAGCGAGTGTCTCACGCAATGGCGCTCGGCCAGATTCGCTACGGTAACCCCGTTGGTGTAAGCCGCCACCGACCATATCAATACCTAACAAGGCTTTATCTTTGTGTAAGCGGACATGGATACGAAGATCACTATGATCTTTACTGATCGACGGTCTGGGTAAGTTTTTCTTTTCAAAGCAATCGACAACCGCATCTTTGACCTTCATCGCTCCATACTGACTGTTACGAATCTCGCGGTTTGTGCCGTTAAAATCCACGACAAACTTCTTTGAGCTGTGGAAATGGTTGACCCAGTTGACCGCAGAGGCAGCAAGGTAAAGATCCATATCATCATTACAGGTGAACTCTGAAAGCACGCGAACAAAACGTGAGGCCAAACGGCTCCATAGACACACACGATACACTTGCTCATTCGTGGCTTTAAAGCGAACCCCTGCCTGAACAGGTTTCGCGTCCTCTATTCCCAAGTTCGTCAGCTCTTCAACTAACAGGTTCTCCATACCATTGGATGTAACCGCAAGATATTGATGCATAGTGATGTTTATTTCTTTAAAAAATGACCCGGCATTATAACCGACATTCGTTCATTGCGTTACTCCCTGCGCACTTTATCTCACTTAATTACTACGTTAATCGATGATTCATTCACCACTCATCCTGTTTATGGTGCTCCGAACGGCATACCCATGATTTGTCGTACCTAATCCAACTTCACTTTTTGTAAGCAACAACGCTACGTACCTTTCAAGCGAAGTGAATACTTATTTACACTCAAATTGGTGTATACCAGTAGGTATTTTAAGTGTAATTTTATTTCAGAAACACCTCAATAGAGGAATTTTTCGTTGAATTTGATGATTGTAAGGGTTCAGAGCGCGTGGTTTAGCTGGTCACTTGTTGAGCAAAACTGGCAACTAACTCACACTTGTGAGACAGATAAACGTTCAAAATTAAGAAAAAAAATCGGCGCTTGGCCGATGGAAATGAAAAATGAATCAAAGGAATGAATACAACGAGGAAAGTCTTATCGTTAATTCGCTAACAGCTAGCCCACCAGCGCCATAGGCTGCGTTTGAAACTGTTGGTTGGCCACACGCATGCGATCATGCATCACCTTAATGGCTTGGCCAAACTGGAGTGATTTAGAAGGGTTGAGGTGAAATGCTTCGAGACTAACCTGGGCACACAGGCTGGCGCTATCCCCAACTTCCAAAACAATAAAATAACCTTGGCTAAGCTGATTCGACAGATAAACAAAATAGCCCTCTTCAAGGGGTTGTTCACCGTCAGAAATATTGTCGAAAAACCAGCTTTTCGGTTGAACCGGCTTATGGAAACGCTTAGCCGCTACACAGTAGAGTGCGAGCTCAGCTTGACGCGGTTCACTAAGACCAAGGAGAGAGATTTGCTCTTTGTACGTTTGAAATGCAGACGCATCATCAACGCTAAATTCGTTAACGCCAACGGCACAGTCTACGATAAGTTTGCGGGAAAGGTTGGTTTTGAAGACCATGTTGTCACCGAGATCGAGCATAAGGTGCCCTTCGGTGTCATCATAGTACCAAGTCCATTTGTCACTGGGTTTAAGCATCGTTCCGTCTCTTCGCCTGATGGGTTTAGGTAAAACGCTTAATTACCTTTCCAAGTCTTAAGGCTGATTTTATGCACTCATTGGCAAAAAAAAAGAGGAAATGAATTCTCATTTCCTCTTAGATTACTCTATTTATAGTGATATATTTATCAGGTGACGGCGTCACTCTATCCAGAAATACAGGGACAGATTATAGATTTTTGACAATGTCTTTCACTAAGCCAGGGCCGTGGTAGATAAAACCAGAATAAACTTGTACTAGCTTTGCCCCTGCCATCAGTTTTTCTTTGGCGGCGACATATGAGTCGATACCACCCACACCAATCACAGGGATCGCATCCCCCAACTCTTCATGTAAACGTCGCACAACTTCGGTGCTGCGAGATTGCACTGGACGACCACTTAGGCCCCCTGCTTCGTTGGCGTGTTTCATTCCTTCCACAATCGATCGGTCGAGAGTCGTATTAGTCGCAATGACACCATCGATATTGTTCTTAAGGAGCGACTGACAGATCTGGCTGATCTCATCATCGCTCAGATCTGGTGCGATCTTAAGTGCTAATGGCACGTAGTTACTGTGTTTTTCAGCAAGCTCTGCTTGTTTGGCTTTGAGTTCACTCAATAATTCATCGAGCGCTTCACCATATTGCAACGAACGTAGTCCCGGAGTGTTTGGTGAGGAGATGTTGACAGCGATATAACCCGCATATTGGTAAACCTTCTCCATACAGATTAGGTAGTCATCGGCACCTTTTTCGATCGGTGTGTCTTTGTTCTTACCGATATTGATACCAAGTACGCAGTCATACTTGGCTTTTTTAACATTCTCGACAAGATTATCGACGCCGAGGTTGTTGAAACCCATGCGGTTGATGATCCCTTGTGCTTCAACAAGACGAAACAAACGCGGCTTGTCGTTACCCGGTTGCGGACGTGGTGTGACCGTCCCTACTTCGACAAAACCAAAACCCATGGCATCAAAGGCTTCAATACATTCGCCATTTTTGTCCAGACCCGCTGCAAGGCCTACTGGGTTGCGGAAAGTCAGACCCATGCACTCGACTGGGCGATGCGGGAGTTGCTGTCTGTAGAAAAGATCCAATGGTGTGCCGGTAAAACGTTTGAAGTTTTCAATGGCGAGATCGTGTGCCTTCTCGGCATCAAGTTGGAAAAAGCCAGCTCTGGCAAGACGGTAAAGCATTGTGCCTCCGAAAGAAAAAAGCCCCGTATAAACGGGGCAGTATTATTCAACGTTTTACCGAATAATTCAACGATTAACGCAAACGGTTACTCATTGGCAGAGCAGTTTAGGTTGAGGAGCATCAATTCACGCAATGCGACTGAGAACTTGGCGAATTCATGGACTGCCCCCACTTTAAACTCGTTGAGAATATTTTCCCATCGATGCAGCGACACTTCGTTTTTCTCAATCCAGTCTTCGAGTGCTTTCATTACATCAAGATCTTTCGGATCGCAGTTGCAACTCAACACTTGCCCAGTTAACTGACGTTGTTGCCAATCAAGATCCTCTCTAAATGCTGCGCGAGCCAAGGCTTGCCAATGGTTGTCCACGGCTTGAGTATTGATTTGTTTCAAGAACCAGTGGAGAGACAAACGATCGCCCAAGTTGTAGTAGAGTTTTGCACTTTGCTCAACCGATTTGCCTTTTTCACGAGCCACTGTAGATATATCCAGTACTGAGTATAGACTCGACAAACGCGCAACATAACTCGCCAACGCTTCGGATACGCCCTGCTCAATCCAACGGTTTGCCATCTGGTTGTGCTCTTCCACTTCCGCCGGAACCAACATGGTATCAAGTTGCTGTTTGATGGTTTCTACGTCTGCTTTATAGAGATCAATCATGGCTTTGACACATTGGCGACCAGTACGATTACGGATCAACCAACGTGACAGACGACGCAGCGTACGTCTGACATAAAACATCATGTCATACTGAGCGTCGGTCGAGGCATGGTTATCAAGAGCACGAAGTTGCGTGAACACCTCACCCAAACCGAAGATCTCACGTGCGGCGACATACGCATTGGTAATATCGACGACATGTGCTCCCGTCTCCTCACGGAGTCGAGTCACAAAGTTGCACCCTATCTCATTCACCATTTGATTGGCGAGCATGGTGGCAATGATTTCGGCTTTCAGTGGATGGTTGTCCATCTGCTGATCATAGTTACGGCGTAACTCTGTTGGGAAGTATTGGATCAGTTGCTGCGCATGCACCTGATCATTGGCAATGTCGTCATGCACCAATTCTTCTTTCAGAACCATCTTGCCATACGCCACCAGCACAGAGAGCTCAGGGCGAGTCAGTGCTTTACCCTGCTTTTCTCGCTCTAATAAGGTTTCATCGTCAGGAATGTACTCTAACGCTCGATCCAGTTGACCCGCTTTTTCTAACGTATGGATGAAGCGAATTTGTTCCTTAACCAGTGATGTGCCTTGGTGTTCGGTGACAGAGATCGATTCAGATTGGCAATACGCATCTTCAAGGACAATCTCACCGACCTCATCTTCCATCGACTCTAGGATTTGATTGCGCTGTTTAACCGTTAAGTCACCATTCGCCACCAATCCGTTGAGGAAGATCTTAATGTTGACCTCATTGTCCGAGCAATCAACACCGCCGACGTTATCAACAAAGTCAGTATTGACGCGGCCACCTTTCAACGCGTACTCCACTCGACCGAGTTGAGTCATGCCCAAGTTGCCACCTTCACCGACCACTTTAGCGCGCAGATCGCGTCCATCAATACGCAATACATCGTTCGCACGGTCACCAACATCCGAATGCGTCTCCTTAGACGATTTCACGTAAGTACCGATACCGCCGTTCCACAACAAATCGACTTTCATTTGCAGGATCAGTTTGATCAGTTCATTCGGTGCTGCCGACGCTTTCTTCACCCCTAGCATTTTTTGGATCTCAGGGGAAAGAGGAATAGACTTCGACTTGCGTGAGAACACACCGCCGCCTTTGGAGATAAGTTCCGGATTGTAATCTTCCCAACTTGAACGCGGTAGATTAAACAAACGTTGGCGCTCTTCCCAACTGCTCGCAGAATCAGGATCAGGGTCAATGAAAATATGCAAATGGTTAAAGGCAGCCTGCAAGCGGATATGCTTCGATAGCAGCATGCCGTTACCAAACACATCCCCCGCCATATCACCCACACCAATCGCGGTGAAATCCGTCGTTTGACAGTTGATGCCCATTTCACGGAAATGTCGTTTGACCGATTCCCAACCACCCTTGGCCGTAATGCCCATTGCTTTGTGGTCGTAACCGTTCGACCCCCCTGAAGCAAACGCATCCCCTAGCCAGAAGTTATATTCTGCGGAGACTGAGTTCGCCAAATCCGAGAACGTCGCGGTGCCTTTATCCGCTGCAACAACAAGATACGGGTCATCCTCATCATGACGCACGACATGACTTGGCGCGATGACTTCCCCTTCAATGATGTTGTCAGACACATCAAGTAGTGCACGAATAAAGCGTTTGTAACAGCGCTGACCTTCAGCAAAGATTTCGTCACGACCGCTCAGTGTGTGTTGACGTTTACAGACGAAGCCCCCTTTCGCGCCCACCGGCACAATCACGGTGTTTTTCACTTGCTGCGCTTTCACCAAACCTAAAATCTCGGTACGGAAATCTTCTTGACGATCCGACCAACGTAAGCCGCCACGCGCGACTTTTCCGCCACGCAAGTGAACACCTTCAATGTCCGGCGCATAAACGAAAATTTCAAAGGCCGGAACCGGCTGAGGAATATCTGGGATGTTACGCGGCTGAAGTTTTAACGAGAGCCAAGGTTTAGGCTGGTTTTGGTCATCCACTTGATAATAGTTGGTCCGAACCGTCGCGGTGATCATTTCCATGTAACGACGGATGATGCGGTCATCGTCCAAGCTTTCAACGTGATCAAGCTGCTCAGTCATTTTCTCGACTAAGTCCGCTTGTCCTTTTTTGCTACCTTTGAATTTAGGATCAAAGCGCTTAGCAAACAGCATGACTAGGCCTTTGGCAAGATCAGGGTAATGACTCAGTGTTTCTTCAATGTACTGTTGGCTAAATGGGAAGCCGACTTGACGCATGTATCGAGCATAAGCGCGTAGAATCGAGACTTCACGACCAGTTAGCGAAGCGCCAAGAACCAATCGGTTAAAGCCATCGCTCTCTAGGTCTCCCGCCCAGATTGACGCAAAGGCTTGTTGAAAACGATCGCGTGCGACGCGAAGATCAACGGTTTTCTCGCTCTTATGCAGCATCGAGAAATCCAGGATCCAATAAACTTGTCCATTAGCTTTGTGCACTTCGTACGGAGATTCACCGATGACGCGCAGCCCCAAGTTTTCCAACATCGGCATGACATCCGAAAGATGAATCGGCTCATCACGGTGGTAAAGTTTGAGTCTCACCGATTTCGAATCTTTGGCCAGTTCTTGCGGGCGATAGAACAACATGCCCAGTTTGTTGTCGTCACTGAGCGCTTCGAGGCGTTCAATGTCGGCGACGGCCGAGCCTGGCATCACATCTTCTTTGTAGGATCTTGGGAAAGCGCGGTTGTACTCTTTCGACAACGGCAACCCTTTACTCTCACCAAAGTTCGCAACGATCGCATCAGAGAGACGATCATCCCAAGTCGACGATGCTTCCATTAAATTTTGCTCTATTGTTTTCACATCAATGTCCATGTTGTTATTGTCAACACGAACGATGTAGTGGGTTCTTGCCAGTGGGCTTTCAGAGAAGTAAGTGGTGAACTCCACTTCTTGCTCACAACCAAAATACTGTTTCAAGATGCGTTGAGTTTGTCGGCGCAGCTCGGTGTTGTAACGATCTTTTGTCACGTAAACCATGCAGCTAAAGAAACGACCGAACGGGTCTTTGCGCACAAACAGACGCAGCAAGTCACGGTCTTGCATCTGCACCACGCCCATACCGACTTCTAGCAACTCTTCTTCTTTGGCTTGGAGCAGTTCATCACGCGGATAGTTTTCTAGGATATTGTGTAGCGCTTTGTATGAGTAGGAACCTTCGCGATACCCGCTGGCTTTGAGGATTCGCTCGACCTTTTCACGAATCAGTGGAATGCTCGCCACACTTTGGTTGTACACCGCAGAAGTGTAAAGCCCAGTGAAACGATGCTCACCAACCACTTTGCCATTCTCATCAAATTTTTTGATCCCGATGTAATCGGTATACGCAGGACGATGAATACGAGAAGCGACGTTTCCTTTGGTCACAATCAATAAAAAGGGTTTCTTCGCTTCGAGGCGCGCAGAATCAGGGAAGTCAGACAGTTTCACGCTGCGCACACGATCCGGATTGGCAAACAAGCCCAGACCTTGTTCTTTGGTTGGGCGCAGTTCTGTATCGCCGTCTGTAGAGACGAGGTCATACTCTTTGTAACCCATGAACGTGAAGTTGTGATCGCCAAGCCAACGCAAAAAGTTCAGTGTATCTTCATAGCGATCCCCTTCGACGGGAATACGCTCTTTTTGTGCTTCCAGTTGGTTGGTCACTAATTCAAGTTTCTCAACCATTTGACGCCAATCTTTGACCACCATACCGGTATCGGTGAGAATTTTGATCAGCTCATCTTTGAGTGACGTCATCGCCGATTTGTCACTGAGTCTATCCACTTCGATATGAAACAGCGATTGCAACGCGCCCTCACCCTCATTAATCGATTTAATCACCCCTTTGGCACCGCGTTCGATTTGCGTTGGACCATGCAACATCAGATGTGACGCCATGTCTAAACGGCTCAGCGCCATTTTGATTGAGTCGACAAGAAATGGACTGTCGGGGACGACAATTTCAACGATAGTGTGCGTCGATTGCCAACCTTGACGGCTTACCGTCGGGTTAAAGACGCGAACCGATATCTCATCGGGTTTCTTTTCATTGATGTGATGCCACAAACTGACGACCGCACCGTAGAGATCCGATTCGTTTCGTTCAATCAGGTCGTCTTGAGCAATATTACTGAACAGGTGTTGAGCAAGTTGAGTGACTAAAGGTTGATGAGCAAGCTCGAGTTTGTCTTGAATCAGCTTGTAGACTTTTTCAAGCAGAACCGGCATTAGGGTTTCACGCGCGGTCATATTCACACTCCACTATTAGAATTTTTTTAAGTAGGGGGATGTCGTAAGCATCGTTCTTTAGTTGTAAGAATAGTGCTTTACACGGGTAATGCCGCTTTATTGTAAAAGCTTTATTGATAAATGGTTAATTCTTTTAGGAGTGGTAGGAGGTGAAATGTTTGAGAATGTGATTAAGGTTCTATTTAAACTTCTATGAAATCAATCTCTCACAGAACTTCTAACTTAATAAACTTGTTATTTTGGTCAGTTGTTAATCTGAATCGTCCTTTCAAGCCGATTTGACTGACAAACGGTCGAAAACGCATCGCTGGCAGTTGCAAACGAAGTCCATTGTCCGTGGTTACCAATATCTGGCTCGCCGCACCATTGTAGTGGTTTAGAAACGATTGATAAGAGATATTGAGCGAGAAATAGTAGTGGTTCATGAGTTATTAATGCATTACTGTATAAATAAACAGTAGCACAATTACGTGCTACTGTTGGGTAGTGGATGACTTAGGCTTCTAGCGCCTTGCTGACTTTTTCGAACAAGTCTTTGGCAAGGTTATCCATCGATTTCAGCGCTTCTAACTCTTTGCGAATCAGCGCTTGTCTCTGCTCATCGTATTTACCCAGCTTAAGCAGAGGATCAATCAAACGCGACGCCACCTGAGGGTTCGAGCTGTTGAGTTCTCTTAAGATTTCGCCCGCAAACTCATAACCTTTACCAGATTTGTCATGGAAAGCGACAGGGTTCATGTTCAAGAAAGAACCAATCAAACTGCGCGTACGGTTAGGGTTTTTCAAGCTAAACGCACTGTGATTCATAGTCGACCTGATCACATCAAGTGCGTTGCCCGCTGGGTTGGTCCCTTGCAATATGAACCACTTGTCCATCACCAATCCATCATGTTGCCATTGCTCGCTGTAGTCACTCATTAAACGCTCGCGACACGGTAACTGCGCGCTATTTGCTGCGGTCATAGCCGCCATGGTGTCCGTCATGTTGTTGGCCTGATCATATTGCGCTTCAACGAGACGATTCCCCTGCTCTGTATACGCTAAATACGCTAGCGCCGTGTTTCTAAGTGCACGTTGGCCAATCGCTTGATGGTCAACTCGATAGTCACTTTGCACTAGAGCATGGTACAGCGCACTGAACTCATCCTCTAACTGCTGTGCAAGTTGAACTTTAATGCCTTTAAGTACCGCAGCAATGGCATCCACATCGACCTGCTTGTACCAACCTGACACTTCATTGTGACTTGGCAGCGCTAACATCTCTGCAATAAACGCAGGTTCAAGAACATCAGACAAGAGTACGCCGCGGAACGCATCAATCAGCGCATCCGGTAGCGTGACATCGAGATTACCTTGCTGAATACGTTCAACATTACTGCGAATGTATTTTGCTAATAACATTTGGCCTGCATCCCAACGCGCGAAGTCATTGCGAGCATGAACCATAAGGAAGGTTAATTCATCGTCACTGTAATCATACTCCAACTTCACTGGCGCGGAGAACTCTCTCAATAACGATGGGATCGGACGCTCAGCGACGTCTTCGAATACAAAACTCTGCTCACTTTGCGTGACATCGAGAACGTGATGAATCGGCTTTCCGTTACAGCGTAACTCAACAACTGCTCCCGTTGGGGCGTACAACTCGACATCAAATGGAATGTGCAACGCTTGTTTGTCTTGCTGATCCTGCGTCGGCTCAGTCGATTGCTTGACATGCAAGGTAAACGTCTTAGCATCATTGTCGTAATCACTGGTCACACTGACCGTCGGCGTTCCTGACTGGCTGTACCAGAGACGGAATTGCTTGAGATCGACACCCGATGCATCTTCCATGGCGGAAACAAAATCTTCGCAAGTCGCCGCCGTGCCGTCGTGGCGTTCAAAGTAGAGCTTCATCCCTTTTTGGAAGCCCTCTTCACCCAATAACGTGTGCATCATTCGAATAACTTCGCTGCCTTTTTCGTACACGGTTAAGGTGTAGAAGTTATTCATCTCGATCACTTTGTCAGGACGAATTGGGTGAGACATCGGGCTCGCATCTTCGGCAAACTGGGGTCCACGAATAATGCGTACGTTGTTGATACGATTGACAGCGCGCGAACCAAGATCAGAAGAAAACTCTTGATCGCGGAACACGGTCAACCCTTCTTTGAGACTGAGTTGGAACCAGTCACGACAGGTCACGCGGTTACCCGTCCAGTTGTGGAAGTACTCATGGCCAATGACTGCTTCAATACCAAGATAATCGCTATCGGTCGCGGTGTTCTCATTGGCCAACACATACTTGGAATTAAAGATGTTGAGTCCTTTGTTCTCCATTGCGCCCATATTGAAAAAGTCGACAGCGACAATCATGTAAATATCAAGGTCATACTCAAGACCGAAACGCTCTTCGTCCCACTTCATTGAGTTGATTAGGGAGGTCATCGCGTGAGGCGCTCTGTCCAAGTTGCCTTTGTCGACAAAAATCTCTAAATCGACAGGGCGGCCAGAGCGAGTCACGAAGGTGTCGCGCAGAACATCAAAATCCCCAGCGACCAAAGCAAACAGGTACGCCGGCTTAGGGTGTGGGTCTTGCCACTGAACCCAATGACGGCCATGATCTAAATCGCCAGCGGCCACTCGGTTCCCGTTACTCAATAAATACGGGTATTGCGCCTTGTCTGCAATCACTTTAGTGGTGTACTTGGCCAACACATCAGGTCTGTCCAAGTAATAGGTGATTCGACGAAAACCTTCCGCTTCACATTGGGTGCAAAACGCACCACCCGATTTATACAAGCCTTCAAGCGCGGTATTGGCTTCAGGATCAATGTGCGTCACTATGGTCAGTGTAAACTCGCGCGGCAACTGGTTGATGGTCAGCGTGCTCTCCGTCTGCTGATAATCGCTCCAAACCTCACCATTCACTTGCAGCGAAACCAAAGTTAAGTTCTCACCATCGAGCTGTAAGGTACTGCTCTCTTTGCATTGCTGAACTTTAGAGATAGCCGTAACCACCGTTTGGTTATCATGCAAATCAAAGGTGAGGTCTATAGTAGAAATCGTATGAGAAGGCGATTGATAATCTTTGCGATATTTGGCTTGTGGAGTCTGAGCCATGTCTGAATCCTTTTGACTGAATATGAGATGAGCCAACACGGGCATCAAGCACTCGTGGGCAAACGTAATTAGCTTACCTCTAGCCAATCAAAAAAACGAGGTATTGACGACAATAACCTCGCTTTTTATTCATGTAGAACACATTTTGTCTATATATCACCCATCGATTCGCCGATATCACTAGCGAACGCGATCGAGCACCGCATAAAGCGCCCCTTCTTCCATTTCAAGTGTCAAGGTATCACTGTCGAGTACGTAACGTGTTTCGTGCTCGCCATTTTCGTAGAGAAGTACAAGGTGTTCACCTTCTGTGTAATAAACGCCGCGATGCACCGCTTCATCTCCTTCATCGTTGCTGACACGGAACATAAACACAAAGTCGGGTTGCAGCACTAAATCCATCTTATCAACATCACTGGCTGAGACATCGTGCCCGCCTAAACTCTGACTCGACCAAATGCCAGCCAGTGAATTGGAGAGCGCCTTAGTAAATGTCACACCGTTGAGATTAAGCAAATGGTGATTACCCGAATAGCGGTACGCTTGTGGCTCAGAAGAGTTGAGTCCGAGTATTAGGGTATCATCGTTGGCTGTGTAGAGACCTTGCCAATGATCCACCGAGTAGTCTCGCTTCTGAATGTCGATTTGAAACTGATAGTTAGAGCTTAACGAAAGCTTGATGGCGAGAAAGTTTTCTGCTGATTCATCAGGACTCGGATTGACGAGATACCAGTCCCCCAACAAGAAAGGGTGATCAAATTGAGTAAGATCACTGTTGTCGTGTACTTCGGGCGAGAGCCTTTCTGCACTGACCCACGCGCTACCCATTAAAAGAATTAGTCCGATCCATTTCATCACGCATCCCTCACTCTTTTCTTAAAGCTTAGGTAGGGTTTTACGAATACGCGAAAAATTAGATCCAAATCACATTAATTGTCTGCACAAAAAAAGCGAGCACATAGGCTCGCTTGGTGTTATTTGTGGATTACAAGACAGGTAACAGGAAAGATGCCGACTTACTGCAACTTCAACATGTCCACCATGATCGCCACCGACTCATCCAAATAAGCGTCAGGCGCTTCGTAGTCTTTGGGTAAGTCGTCAAGATCGGTGTACGGCTCCTCACCCAATGCTTTTTGACGTAAATTGATGCGAGCCAGGCGTTCTTTATCTGCCTGTTCACTCTCCGCTTTACGCACTTTTTCATTGAGAGACAAAGCGTTGTCATCTTTTTCAGCACGATACTTTTCAATATCTTGCGCGATAAAACCGAACTCTAAATCGTTGGCAATACGCGCTTTGTGCTTGTCGTCTAATGCAGAAATCAAGGCATCGTTACGTGCTAACACGGTGTAATTGGCGCG
Source organism: Vibrio sp. R11-SG3-ISO3-SZ (assembly GCF_059834345.1). Lineage (NCBI taxonomy): Bacteria > Pseudomonadati > Pseudomonadota > Gammaproteobacteria > Vibrionales > Vibrionaceae > Vibrio > Vibrio sp. R11-SG3-ISO3-SZ. The sequence continues at coordinate 33,495 of NZ_JCBDGX010000130.1, read as the reverse complement.
ATCAATACTATCCCAAGGTAGAGCGTTATCTTCGACACTCTCCCCGGTTTCATCCGCGTCTACAGCGGTTGGGAAAGGAATGTCAGGTGCTACACCTTTGTTTTGCGTACTGCCACCATCGATTCGATAGAATTTTTGAATCGTGTACTGCACGTAGCCCAACTCTTTATCAAACAAATCGTAGATATGGTTGAGAGAGCGGTGCTGCTGCACAGTGCCTTTACCAAATGAGTTCTCACCGAGAATGATCGCTCGGCCGTAATCTTGCATCGCAGCGGCAAAAATTTCTGACGCGGACGCACTATAACGGTTAATCAATACCGTCATCGGTCCGTCGTAGCTGATTTTGTCGTCTGTGTCTGCATTCACGTTCACACGGCCATAACTGTCGCGAACTTGCACCACCGGACCGCTAGTAATAAAGAGACCAGATAGCGCAGTGGCTTCGGTTAACGCACCGCCGCCGTTGTTGCGGAGATCGACAATGATGCCATCGACACCTTTCGCTTTCAGTTGGGAGATTTGCTCGTCGGTATCTTTAGATAGGCCGACATAAAAACTCGGCACTTCGAGCACACCAATCTTCTTACCATCACGCTCAATCACTTCTGATTTGACCGCACGATCTTCTAAACGAATTTTGTCGCGCACGATAGTAATGACTTGCGATTTCGCCTCTTTACCCTCAGGCAAGATTTGCAAATTCACCTTAGTGCCTTTCGGCCCTTTGATCAATTGAACCACATCATCAAGGCGCCAACCGATAACATCAACGATCGCTTCACCATCTTGGCCGACACCAATAATACGATCCCCTTCGGACAACTGCTTGCTGTTCGATGCCGGTCCACCAGCCACTAATGAACGAATGACAGTATAGTCATCAGTCATCTGCAACACTGCACCAATTCCTTCGAGCGATAAATTCATCTCAGTTTGAAATTGATCAGCACTGCGCGGAGAGAGGTAACTGGTGTGCGGGTCAACTTCACGCGCAAAGGCATTCATGTACAACTGGAAGGCATCTTCATTGTGCGTTTGGCTGAGACGCTTAAGCGCATTGTTGTAACGTTTCTCAAGCACCTCTTTGATCTCTTTCCACTCTTTACCTGTGAGTTTGAGATTCAATGCATCATACTTAACACGTTTACGCCACAACTCATCCAACTCAGCTTTATCTTTTGGCCAAGCGGCTTTGCTGCGGTCAAGCTCAATGCTTTCATCGACATCAAACGTCATTTCGTCATCAAGCAGCGCCAGAGCAGTTTGAAAACGTTCATAACGACGCTTCATCGACAAGTTATAGACATCAAACGCAATTTGGTTGTTGCCGGATTTGAGCTGATCGTCAATCCCTACCGCCCACTCTTTGAACGAGTCAATATCCGCTTGAGTAAAGATATTTTTGTTGTAGTCGAGCATTTCGATGTAGCGATCGAAAATGGCTTGAGAGAAGGTATCGTCGAGAGTGAAATGTTTGTAGTGAGAGCGTGTGAATCGAGAAGTCACGCGCTTACTGGCAGTTTCGTGTTGAGTCTCGGGAGCGAGTACGGGTAAGTCTTTTAGACTCAGTTTAGCTTCAAGAGCATGGGCTGAAGACGCTGCCAGCCAGAGGCCAGCAGCAATCAGCGAGAGTTTTGAACGGCATTTCATGCGTAGGAGATTCTCCTTTATGCGCGCAAGTGCTCCGCTTTCACAACCATTTGTAGGCCGTTAGACAGTTGGACGCGCACATCTTCCTTATTGATTTCAACGATAGTCGCAGCCATATTTCCTTTGCCCATGTTCACGTTCACTTGGTTGCCGACGGTCATTTCGTCTGCATTCAATGCGCGCGTTTCTACAGGCTGTTTGGCTTTCTGTTCTTTACTTTGTTGTGGGCGGCGGCTCTGCGGCTTTTTCGCTGCCGGTTTCGCTTTAGCCTTCCCTTCTTCGCGCGCTTTTTGAGCTTGTTCTTTACGACGAGCCTGAACTTTTGCTTTGCTCTCTGCTAGTGCAGTTTTCGCATGTTCAACGTGCTCTTCTTCCAGTTCACCCGCTGGGTTACCGTCTAAATCTACACGTACTGCACCTGGCTTAACACCATGTAGGTAACGCCATGATGAAGTGTACTGTCTTAACGCTGCACGAAGCTGGGTCTTACTCACTTTTGGGTCGTCATTGAGACGGTCCGCAAGATCTTGAAAAATACCGATTTTAAGCGGCTTTGCTTCACCTTCTAAAGTAAAGCACTTAGGGAAACATTCAGCAATATATGCAATCACTTCTTTGCTGTTTTTTAACTTTTCAGTGTTTTCCATGAGGATTCCTGGTTATTGCGGCTTGTCCGCGAGCATTAAGAGTTTTAATTGAGGTATTATAGTGACCTGCAAATGAAAAACCACAGCCAATAGGCAAATTATGCCGCGATAGCGTGCGAATTAAGCAGCTTTTCCACTTCAGTCATCAAAAATGTTAGCCCCTGCTCGTCAATTTCGCTGAAACGCCCTACACTCGGGCTATCAATATCAAGCACGCCTTGGATTTCACCATTGATTGAAAAAGGAATCACGATCTCTGAATTACTCTCGGCGTCACACGCAATGTGGCCCTCGAATTCGTGTACGTCATGGATACGTTGAACGCTGTTAGTGGCGACCGCGGTACCACACACTCCTTTACCAACGGGAATACGTACACACGCAGGCTTGCCTTGGAATGGACCCAATACCAACTCACCGTCTTTCATCAGATAAAAGCCCACCCAGTTAAGGTTCTCCAGCTCCATATTCAATAGCGCACTGACATTGGAGAGATTGGCAATAAGGTCTGTTTCTGATTCGATAAGTGCAACCGCTTGCTTGGTTAAACGTTGGTATTGTTCTATGTTCATTGTATATACATCCGATTGAAAACTAGAGACTTCCACACGGTTTGTGCGTACAATTTGCACAAACCAAATAGTAAGCATTCTCATTATAATGATTGATAATCCCAACACTATTAGCCGTTCTTGGTTGATAACTCAAGTAAAACTTCATAAGACCAAGTTAATCGCTGCGAATTTGGTGGCGATTGCTGCGACTTTAATCAGTGTCCCTATCCCACTCTTGATGCCATTGATGGTCGATGAAGTGCTATTAGACCAACCCGGAGCCGGGCTGCGTGCCATGCAATGGCTCTTGCCGAGTAACTTTCATACCCCTACCGGCTATATAGTGTTGACCTTACTACTGGTCATTGTGATGCGCACGGCAAGCCAGGCGCTGAACATAGTTCAGAGCCGTCAGTTCACTCTGGTCTCCAAAACCATTACTTTTGAAATGCGACGTAAGATGATCGACAAATTGGGTCGCATCAGCATGAAGGAGTACGAGACAAGAGGCAGTGGCGGCATCAATGCCCACTTGATTACCGATGTTGAAACCATTGACCAGTTTATTGGCTCTACGTTAAGCAAGTTCCTGATAAGCCTACTGACCGTACTCGGCACCGCTGTTGTTTTGCTCTGGTTAGATTGGCGCTTGGGCCTGTTCATCTTACTGGTTAATCCGGTGGTCATTTACTTCTCCCGCTTGCTGGGCGGCAAAGTGAAACATCTTAAAAAGCGCGAAAACCAATCGTTCGAGCGCTTTCAAAATCGGTTGATAGAGACACTCGATGGCATCTATCAATTGCGTGCCGCAAATAAAGAAAAAGCGTATCTCAAACAGTTAACCGAACACGCCGATCAAATCCGATCCGATGCTGACAAGTACGCCTGGCAATCGGAAGCGGCAGGGCGTGTCTCCTTCTTACTGTTCCTACTTGGCTTTGAGCTGTTTCGCGCTGTCGCTATGCTTATGGTGCTGTTTAGCGACCTGACGATTGGTCAAATCTTCGCAGTGTTTGGCTATCTGTGGTTTATGCTCAGCCCTGTGCAAGAGTTGTTGGGCATTCAGTTTTCGTGGTACAGCGCAAAAGCAGCACTGACTCGCATCAATACCCTATTGAGTGTTGGCGAAGAACAGCGCCCTGTGTCAACCGTCAACCCATTCACGCCAGACCGAGAAGTGGACGTCTCGATAGAAAAGGTCAACTTTGCTTATAACGAGGAAAACAAGGTGTTACGCGATTTATCGCTCACCATTCCGGCAGGCAATAAAGTCGCACTGGTTGGAGCAAGTGGCGGGGGGAAATCTACCTTAATTCAATTGTTAATCGGTGTTTATCAACCGGACTCTGGCATCATTCGTTTCAATGGTGAGCCATGCCAGGATATCAGTTTCGATATCATTAGAGATCAAATTGCTGTTGTATTACAACAACCTATACTATTTAACGATAGCCTGAGGCATAATCTGACCCTTGGCTCAGACTACCCGGATGAGCAGCTGTGGCAAGCCCTTGAGATTGCTCAAATGCACGATGTCATTCGTCAACTCAGTGAGGGTCTCGAGACGCAAGTGGGCCGCAACGGGATTCGTTTGTCCGGTGGACAGCGCCAACGGTTGGCCATTGCGCGCATGGTGCTGAGCAATCCAAAATTTGTTATTTTGGACGAAGCAACGTCCGCGTTGGATACCGCAACGGAAGCCGCCCTCCACCGTGCTTTGACGGAATTTTTGAAGGGACGCACAACTCTGATCGTTGCTCATCGCTTATCTGCCGTAAAACAGGCGGATCTGATTTACGTTTTAGAAGATGGACAAGTCACTCAGGCAGGGACACATGGCGAACTGGTCGAACAGCAAGGTTTATATCAAACGCTTTACGGCGCTGTACAAACTCACGCCTAAACCGCGCCTTTACAGTGACAACGTCACACAAAGAGGCGCTCAATGAAACGCGCCTCGCCGCTCCACTCTCACACTAGCGAGATTCGCCAAGTTCGTCTTTGTCATGGCTGCGAGCTCGCAGTGGACACCTGTGAGGTAGAACAAGGAAAGAGCGCATTTTGTCCGCGTTGTGGAACGCAACTCTATCGGGGTGGCACCCCTTCTCTCTCTGGCAACTTAGCCATCGCCATCACCTGTTTGATGCTGTTTATTCCCTCGCACTTTTTTGACTTCATCAGTATCCGGTTGTTTGGTGTCATGATCCCAGCGACACTCCCGGCCGGTATTATCGCGCTCATTGATGAAGGCTTTACATGGTTAGCACTGCTGGTGTTTTTTTGCAGTTCGATTGCGCCGTTTTTGGTGTGCTCGAGCGTTCTGCTTGCCCACATTGCCCTCGCCAAGCGCCACTTCTCTTTACTTAAGTGGTCATTGCAAACCATCGCGGCACTCAAGCATTGGGTGATGATTGATGTCTTTCTGGTTAGCGTTGCGATCTCTTGCTTCAAGTTGCAAGACTATTCAGACATCTTCGTCGGTGTCGGGCTTTATGGCCTAGTGCTATTGCAGTTAGCGACCGTGCTACTCTTAACTCGGATTAGTATCCGACGTTATTGGGAAGCCTACCTGCCTGAAGAGACATTAACTCTGGGCGAAAAATCGCTCCACTGCCACCATTGCCACTTGTCACAGCCAGAAGGTACGCACTGTCGCCGCTGCGAAAAACCTATCCATCATCGTAAACCGCGCTCAGTCCAAACAACCTGGGCTTACTTGGTGGCGGCAACGATAGCGATTTTTCCCGCCAACCTGATCCCGATCTCGATATTAATCACCAACGGACAACGTTTAGAAGACACCATCTTCTCGGGCGTTGCTTCATTGGTGAACAATGATATGGCGGGCATTGCGGCCATCATTTTCATCGCAAGTATTGTCGTTCCGGTCGCAAAGATTCTCGGCTTAGCGTACATCTTGCTCGCCATCCATTTTCAACGTTCGATCAATCATATTTATCGAATGAAAATCTACTTTATCGTCAAGTGGATTGGCCGCTGGTCAATGATGGATCTGTTTGTTATCTCCATCATGATGACCTTGGTTGACCGTGGCCAAATTTTGAATTTTACCCCAGGGTACGGCGCCGTCTTTTTTGGTATCGTGGTCATCTTAACCATGCTGGCCGCAGACAGTATCGACCCAAGACTCATTTGGGATAACCACCCTAAAACCTCCTACAAGGACACCCCTTCACATGAGTAATGCTTCGCCCAATCAGAATGCTTACACGCCAGATATTAAGCGCAATAAAGGCTTATCGCCGCTATGGATATTGCCAATTTTGACCATGGCACTGGCAGGTTGGCTGGTGTTTAAAGCCATACAGGATGCAGGCCAGCGCGTGCAGATCTATTTTTCTGATGCACAAGGTTTGGTCGCCGGGCGCACCACCATTCGCTACCAAGGGCTCGAAGTGGGCATGGTGCGCGACATCAACCTGTCGAGCAATCTGGACAACATTTACGTGGATGTCGACATCTATCCCGAAGCGATTCAGTTACTTGGTCAAGATACGCGTTTTTGGATGGTCAAACCGACCGCCAGCCTTTCCGGCATTTCCGGTTTGGATGCTCTGGTCTCAGGGAACTACATTGCGATTCAACCCGGTGATGAAGCGTCTGAACCTAAGAGTGTTTATACCGCGCTGGATCGCGCCCCGTCCGATCTTCTCGCACGTCAAGGGTTAAACATCACCTTGAAATCGCGCGATCTGGGTGGAATCTCTATCGGATCACAGATCGTCTATCGAAAAATCCCAATTGGCGAAGTCTACAGCTACAAATTGGATGACGACGCGAAGAACGTTCTCATCAAAGCGTCAATCCGCGAGCAATATCGCCACATCATTACCAATCAGAGCCGCTTTTGGAACGTCAGTGGCATTGGCGCCAATATTGGCTTTGAAGGGGTTGATGTGCGCCTGGAAAGCTTGAGCGCCCTGCTCAGCGGTTCTATTGCAGTTGACTCCCCCGATGGCGGAGAGCCCGTCGAAGACAACGAAGAGTTTCGTTTGTACCGTGACCTAAAGACCGCTGGACGCGGTATTGCCATCCAAATTGCGCTACCTGACGACAACCATATCAAGGCCTCAGGGGCGCCCATTATGTACCGTGGTATTGAGGTCGGGCAGATTACCGGATTGCAGCTCAGTGAAGGACGCGAAAAAATCATCGCTTCCGCCGCGATTCAACCAGCATTCAGCGATATGCTCACCACCGGCAGTCGTTTTGTTCTCGAAGAGGCGAAAGTCTCGCTATCGGGTGTGGAAAACTTGGCTAACTTAGTCCAAGGTAATTACCTCACCTTGATCCCCGGAGATGGTCAGCGCGCAAGGCAGTTTAACGCCGTGCGTCAATTTGAATTTAACAAGCAGCAAGCACGTTCAATTGCGCTGCAACTGACGTCCAACAACTCGTTTGGATTAGATGCCGGGGCGAACATCCTCTATAAAGGCATCACGGTTGGCTCCATCACGCAGGTATCACTCATTAATGATCAAGTCATTTTCGACCTGCTGATTGACGCGGAATATTCCGAATTAATCCGTTCTCAAAACCGATTTTTTGTCACCGGCAGTGCTAGCGCTGAGCTCACCGAATCTGGACTCAACATCTCTGTTCCGCCGGCTAAACAGCTGTTGACAGGCTCGGTGAGTTTTGTCAGTGAAGGCAGTGGTGAAGCCAAAGAGCGCTATCCGCTGTATGCGAGTCAGTCTTTGGCTGAGCTTGCCAAATACAATGTCTCTGGCTGGCAAACCCTTACACTGTTTGCCCCCGAATTGCCCTCAATAAGCAAAGGTAGCCCACTGCTTTATCGCAACTTGCAAGTCGGCAGCGTCTCGGATTTTCGCTTGGTTGACGGTGGTGTGATCATCGATGCGAATATCGAAAATCAATACAAACACCTGTTGAGTGAGCAAACCGTGTTCTGGAATCGCTCTGGCGTCGAGGTGGATGCCTCTTTAACGGGAGTCAACATTACCGCTGCGCCACTGAAAACCATCATCCAAGGTGGGATTGCTTTTGATTCCTTGCCGGGGGTCGACAACCGCCAAAAAGACAAGTGGTTGCTGTACAAAGATTTCAAAACCGCACGTAAATACGGCCAACGTGTCACCTTGCACTTTGACGGCAGCACAACGATCACAGCAGGCACACCTATCCACTACAACGGTGTCCAAGTCGGCGAAGTCACGCTTGTCACCCCCATATTTTCCAACGGAGAGTTCTCAAAGGGCGGCGTTGAAATTCAAGCTCGCATCTTGCCGGAATACGCCCAAACCATTGCGGTTTCAGGGTCGCACTTTTGGCAATCACAGGCAGAGATTGGCCTCTCGGGAGTAAAAAACATCCACAATCTGATCACGCCAAGTATCAATGTTGAGCCTGGCAATGGCCAGCCCCAACATCAGTTCGCGCTTAACACTGCGCCTCAAATTCATAAGGGTGTGCAATTTAGATTGCAAACCGAAAGCCGAGGCTCAGTCACCAGTGGCACCCCGATTTTGTATCGTGAGATCGAGGTGGGCCAAGTGCGAGCAGTATCGTTAGGTGAATTTGCCGATCGCGTCGATATCGACATTGATATTCTGCCGGAATACGCCTACCTAGTGCGCCGTAATAGCGTATTTTGGAACACCTCTGGTGTGGATGTCTCGATTGGACTAACCGGTGCCAATATCAAAGCAGGTACGGTTGAAAGCATAGTGCGAGGCGGGATCACCTTTGCTACACCACAACAAGCACAGCTCGAGCCGATAGCTCAAGATGGCCACACCTTCTACCTACACCCGAAAGCAGAGGAGAGCTGGCGCAGCTGGCGAACGGTGATACCAAAACCTTAGCCAAGACCTATCACCTATCATCAGTAAAAGCGCAGCCAAGTGGCTGCGTTTTTGCTACACTCTCGGCAAATTTTCTACTTAGAGATGCAGAGTGCACCAAAACGTTTATCTCCCTGACGACTTTCTCGCTGAAATGCAAACCATCCTTCCGTCTCATTTGACGATGGATGACTTCATCGCCGCTTGCCAACGACCACTTAGAAAAAGTGTCCGCGTCAACACTCTCAAGACCACAGTGGACGATTTTAAAGCGCTGGCTGAGCAGCAAGGATGGGTATTGACCCCAGTGCCTTGGTGTGAAGAAGGATTTTGGATTGATGCTGATGAAACCCGCGTGCCACTGGGGAATCGTGCTCAACACATGTCGGGGCTGTTTTACATCCAAGAAGCCAGTTCCATGATGCCTGTCTCTGCGCTCTTTTCTGGTGATGACACCTTTCAGGCGGTGCTCGATATGGCGGCGGCACCGGGGTCAAAAACGACACAAATCGCTGCGCTGATGGACAATGAAGGTGTATTGGTGGCGAACGAGTTTTCCGCTAGCCGCGTGAAAGTACTCCATGCGAATATTGAGCGCTGCGGTATTCGTAACGCCGCATTGACCAACTTCGATGGCCGCGTGTTTGGTGGTTGGCTGCCAGAGCAGTTCGATGCCGTTCTCATCGACGCACCCTGCTCTGGCGAAGGTACGGTTCGCAAAGATGCCGAAGCGATGAAAAACTGGAGTAAAGCGTCAGTGCTATCCATCGCCGAGACGCAAAAAGATCTGATCGAAAGTGCTTTTCACGCCCTAAAACCGGGCGGTGTCATGGTCTACTCGACCTGTACGCTCAGCGTGGAAGAGAACCAGCAAGTCTGCCAGCACTTAAAGTTAACCTTTGGCGAGTTGGTGGAATTTGAAAGCCTTGAATCCTTATTCCCGGGTGCTGACGAAGCGCTAACCGCCGAAGGCTTTTTGCACATATTCCCTCAAGTCTATGACTGTGAAGGATTCTTTGTGGCAAAAATACGTAAAACTGGCACTGCGACACCACCTGATGTAAAAAAACGCCTCGGTAAATTTCCGTTTCAGAAAGCATCGGCAAAAGAGCAGCAAGCGATCGCTAGCGCACTGCAAGACGCGCTGTCTGTTTCGCTGCCTCAACACACCACGATTTGGCTGCGTGACAACGATGTTTGGTTGTTCCCCGATGCGCTCGAGCCAATGCTCGGCGAACTGCGCTTTTCACGTATGGGAATAAAAATCGCCGAAGCGCATAAGAAAGGCTATCGCTGGCAACACCAAGTCGCCACCGCACTGGCAAAGGGGAATGAAGCGAACAGTGTCGAACTTTCTATTGATGACGCCAGAGAGTGGTACATGGGAAGAGATGTGAGACCGGGGCAAACAGGCAAAGGTGAAGTGCTGGTCAAATACGGTAACGATGTGATTGGACTCGGGAAATGGGTCGGAAATCGAATCAAAAATGGCCTACCTAGAGAGCTGGTAAGAGACAAAAATCTGTTTTAATCCCTAAACCAAGGTATGAAATTTCGTCATTGCCTGGCGCTATACTTATCTTGAACTACAATTGAAGTATTGATTGGTGATGAATATCAGACAGTTAGCGCAGGCTCTGTAGGAGCCCTTCCCCTAGGCCCAAAGCATGATCCGCTTCGGGCCTTTTTTTCTCAAGTCGATTAATCAGCGAGATAAATCCCATCTTGCTCGATACGAATACGACCTTGCTTGTAAAGACCGCCAATGGTTTTCTTGTACGTCCCTTTACTGGTTCGAAACGTTGAGAAAATGGCTTCTGGCGATGACTTATCATTAAGAGGGAGAAAGCCGCCCTTTTTCTCCAATAACTCAAGCACTTTCTCACTCAAGTCATCCATTTTGCCTACACCGACTTTTTGCAGCGAGAGATCGATTTTGCCATCTTCACGGATCGCTTTGATGTAGCCTTTAAGACGCTTACCAATAAAGAGTTTTCCAAACACGTCAGACTTAAAGATCATGCCCCAGTGTTGGCCTTCAACGATCGCTTTAAAGCCTAAGTCGCTGCGCTCTGCAATCAACAGCTCGACTTGCTGGTTTTTGCTATAAGGCGCAGGCGTTTTATCCAGCAGTTTGTTGAATTTGGTGGTTCCGACGATGCGCCCAGATGCTTTGTCAGTGTAGACGTACACCAACACAGTTTGACCTTCTTTAAAGCGGGCACGCTGCTCACTGAACGGGATCAACAGATCCTTTCCTTTAATTCCCCAATTGGCGAAAGCACCGGTGCTGTTGACCCCTTGGATTTCCATCAGCCCCCACTGGCCCACTTCGGCAATCGGAGTTTCAGTCGTCGCCACCAACTGGTTGTCGGAATCAAAGTAGAGAAACGCATCAATAAATTGGCCCACTTCCGCGTCTTTTGGCGCAAAGCGATTTGGCAGCAAAGAGGTGCCGTATTCTCCAGCATCCAAAAATAGTCCAAAGTCGGCTTTTTTTACAATTTCTAAGTGGTTTACCTTACCAACGTTAATCATTTCAACGGTCTCTTGCTAAATTTGCGGCGATTATACCCAATCTCTGATATGCTTTCGCCAGCTAATTTGAACTTTATGGAGATTTTCTTGGTCACGGTAGACAAACAAGATGGCATCACTCTCAAAATTTCTCACGCAATGGCTTCGACCAAGAAGTCGGATCTCGACCTCTACTTTTTCATTCCCGGTGAGCTTGGCTTAAACGCTGACATCGTCAAAGAGAGTGAATTCTATTACGAGTCTCTGGCGCAAAAACGCGCTTATTTCAGTGATAAAACTCTGCTTCCGCTCGTGCACAGTCGACTTGCCAAACGAGGACGACTCTCTTCAACTCAGTACCGCGTCAGTTTAAGTTTGTTCGCTTACCAATATGTGATTGCGTTAGATAAAGCGGTCAGCGAATTGAACAAACACAACTCCGAATCCGTCACCACCGATGAAGTAGACGAAGTCATCGAACTCTCTCTCGATATTTTGAAAAAGCTGCGTCGGAGTATTCCGTATGAAGAGGGGCTGAAACGCTACTACGCCAACATCGATAACTACCTCTCTTGGTACACCGGGCAAAGGCTGATGTCATTGGTTGCCCACATGCCACGTGACAGTGAATACAAGACGCTCAAAGAGCGCTTGCTCACTATCGTTGAGAAAGAAGCTGCGCACCGAAAACTCAACAACTACAACTCAGAAAGCGTTAGAGGCGATGTGACCCGCTTGAGTAACAAAATGCGCTTATTAAGACGTTTGATAGAACATCCCATCGTCCTGCAAGAAAAAACGCAATCATTGGGCAACAATCTAAAGCGAATTGTGAAAGGCAGTGCAACGGGGTTTGTGATGGTGTTTGTCACCATTACCGCGATTCTGGCTCGTGATTATTGGGGTGAGATCACCGCATCGTTCATCATTTTGATGTCATTTGTCTACGCGCTACGCGAGATATTTAAAGACGATCTTCGAGACGTCATGTGGCGCTGGATTCGACGTGGCCGACCTAAGTGGCGTAAAACCTACCTGGATCCGACAACCAAAAAGACCGTCGGGCAAAAACTCGAATGGCTTGATTATCTTGGGCTCGACAAACTTCCCGACCGCATCAAGTCGATTCGCAAAAAGCGCGTCGTCCAACGGGAAGAACAAATTTTACACTATCGTTCAGAGACGGAGATGACTACATCGAAGTTTATGAGCGGTTATGAAGAAACGCGCGAAACCTTGTTACTCAGCATGCGACCGTTTACCCGTTTGATGGATAAGGGCTCAAACAAAATTTATACTCTGAACAACAGTCAGGTGAGCCGCGAATCCGTTGAAAAGCGTCACCTGCTCAACTTGATTGTCAAAGAAGACAATCACGACGGAAACCCAAACTATTACCGTTGGAAAATCGTGCTCAACCGCAGCAAAATCGTTGCGATTGAGCAAATTGAGGTGGATGACTTCACTCACCCCTTCGCTTTAGTGACAGAGTAAGTAAGAATTCCGCCATCGGCTCATCGCCATGTAGGCTTGGGCAGAGGGCGGTAATTTTCACCGCTTGGTTGACACGCTCACCGGTCGCGAACGTCTCATCAAGCATCTTGTCAATCAGCTCCCCATCGTCACAGACAAAGTGGACATCCGCCTCAGGTCGCTTTAAGAATTGCCCTTCCACCGCTTTAAAAGCCAGAGACACCTGCTTGCCTCGCGCCTGAGCTTTACTCATCGCCATGAAACCGCCTGCGACGTCAGCACCAACCGCCAAGACACCAAAATACATACTGCCGAGATGATTTTTAGTCCGTCTTTTTAGTGGAATTTTTACCTCTACGCGCTGCTCATCCAGTTGGAGAATTTTAGGTCGACAGAGCCAAATTAGGGGGACTTTGAGAAAGCCAAAATAATTGAGGTAAAAGTTCGCTTTAGTAAGAGGGCTTAACATAGACTGGTCCGACTAGTGGATTTAGAACCAGTTGAATATGGAAGGCGTGCAATGTCAACATTTTGTTAACATTGCACTTTCAGATAGTGAGATAACTCAGATTACTTAGTCAGTTACACCGTCACAACAAGTTCGATGTGTTCACGTTCGACCAAATACTCTTGGATTTTTGCGTAGTTCAAGAGGCCACTGCTGGTTAGGATTACCGGCTTATTGACGCTCTCTGCCGCTTTGGTCGTCATGTCAATCAGTTGTAGCACCGCTTCACTTTGTGGTTCAAACAAATAGTGCAGTGTCTCGTCTAGACGATCGATACCCAGCGTATATTGGGTTAGGTTTTCCAAATTAATCATGACGCCATCAAAATAGTGCAATAGACGCTCGGCCATCAGCGCAGAAGACGGTACATCAACAGTATAAAGCACCTTGAGCCCGTCAAGGCCGCGCGGCAGTCCTTGCTCGGCAAGCAAATCGATGATCTTCGCGGCATCAGATAAAGCACGAACAAACGGCACCACAATCTCAACCTGATGACCTTGCACTCTTAATGCTTTGATCACATCGCACTCTAGGACAAAACTGGCGCTAAACTCTGGCTGGGCATAACGAGACACGCCACGCATACCGAGTGCTGGATTCACCACCTCAGGCTCCACATCACCACCCAATAGCGAACGCATTGCATGGCTGTCCGCATTACTTAGCGATACACGCACAACTTTGTGCTCAGGGGAGATGGCGTCAGAGATGATTGAGACCAAGGTAGAAACAAAGTGCGTCTTGAGATCTTGTTCACCCAACATCGCATCGATAGAGCTACGTTGTAGTGGATCGAGCGGCGATGTGGCTGACTCAAAGCTAGGATGGTAAAAAATGTGCTCTAGGATGAGCTCAGATAAGGAAACAAAGAGGTGTTGTCCACCTTGTTGACCGTCGACCTTTGGTAGGGCGTCGCCACTACTCAATGCAGAATGCAAATTGCTTGAACCGGATAAACTCATTACTGCTCCGTACTTAGATTATTATTGTGATATTTGAAACATACCGACTCGCGCCAGTGAAGACAAGGGCAAAACAGAATTTAAAACTAACATTTTTGAATAGTTTTTCAGATCTACGCTTCGCACTTGAAGAGTTTCAGGATAAGTAGTTTATTACTTGATTCGTTTCCGTTATCTTTAGCGCTTCGCAATAAAAAGAACAGGCTCTGGTATGCCATTAAAAACCGATGAATTAAGAACGCAGCCTTTAGGCCCTATGCCAACTCCGGCAGAACTTGGAAGCGCCCACCCGATTACTGATGATGTCGCCGAGCGTATTGCTGTTTCGCGCCGTCAAATTGAACAAATTCTCACTGGTGAAGACTCTCGCCTACTCGTAATTGTTGGCCCGTGCTCGGTACACGACACAGAGGCGGCGATCGACTACGCACAGCGTCTGTCTACGATTCAAGCGCAATATAAAGACGAGCTTTTTATCGTCATGCGCACTTATTTCGAGAAACCGCGCACCGTCGTAGGCTGGAAAGGCTTAATTACAGACCCTAACCTAGACGGTTCGTACGCGCTGGAAACTGGTCTTAACAAAGCACGTAAACTCCTGCTTGATATTAATAAACTTGGCTTGGCAACCGCCACTGAGTTCTTAGATATGATCACCGGCCAGTACATCGCTGACTTAATCACTTGGGGTGCGATTGGCGCGCGCACGACAGAGTCACAAATTCACCGTGAAATGGCGTCTGCCCTCTCTTGCCCTGTCGGTTTCAAAAACGGCACCAACGGCAATGTTAAAATCGCCATCGATGCGATTCGTGCCTCTATGGCCTCGCACTACTTCTACTCGCCAGACAAAAATGGACGCATGACGGTCTATCGCACGAGCGGTAACCCATACGGCCATATCATTCTTCGCGGTGGTGACACAGGGCCGAACTTTGATGCGGCATCGGTCGCGCAAGCTTGTGAGCAACTCGCTCAATTTGATTTACCGCAGCGTCTTGTGGTCGACTTCAGCCATGCCAACTGTGAAAAGCAGCATCGCAAACAGCTGGATGTGGCAAAGGACATCTGTGAGCAGATCCGTTCAGGAAAGCATCAGATTGCCGGTATTATGGCCGAAAGTTTTATTGTCGAAGGCAACCAATCCATGTGTGACCTCAACAATCTCACTTATGGTCAATCCATCACCGACCCATGTTTAGGCTGGGATGACACTGTGCAGATGCTAGACATGCTCGCCGACGCTGTGAAAGCGCGACCTTAATCAACGACTATTTCGGAGTACATTATGCCCTCTTTTGACATTATCTCAGAAATCGACGCGGTTGAATTGCGCAACGCCGTCGACAACGCATCACGTGAACTATCGACTCGCTTCGACTTTCGTGGCGTTGAGGCGACGTTTGAACTGCAAAAAGACGAATCCGTGAAACTGAATGCCGAAGGTGAATTCCAGCTCAAGCAAATGCGTGACATTTTACGCTCTAACCTCACTAAGCGCGGTGTAGACGTCAATGCAATGGAAGCGAAGCCCGAAGAGGCCTCCGGTCGCAACTGGCACCAAGTCATCATTTTTAAGCAAGGCATTGAAACGCCAGTTGCGAAGAAAATTGTCAAGCACATCAAGGACTCTAAGATCAAAGTCCAAGCCTCTATTCAAGGTGAAAAAGTGCGCGTCACTGGTAAAAAACGTGATGATTTACAAGCGACGATGGCACTCATCCGCGAAGCAGAACTCGGCCAACCTTTCCAGTTTGAAAACTTTCGTGACTAGAGATTAACGAAGCCATGCTCACATAGCAGTGAGTAATTCGCACAAACCCGCTGAACAGCGGGTTTGTTTTTTTCTAAACAGACAAAACGCAAGGGTTAGCGCTTTGCTGCGATCGTGGCTTGTTTAATCGTTAAATCATTACCCTGTAACAACTTGGTGTCACTTGCCCCGGCCTCAACCAAGACAACCACTTTCAGCCCTTCCTGTTTGGCAGACATCAAGTACTGAGCAAGGTCGGCGCTACTTTCAAAAGGCGTGCGCTCAGCATCGCGGCGAACCAAATCGACAAACGCGAAAGGACAGTTCTCACTATGAAGCACGAGTTCCGCTTCTTGCATGATTTTCAGCGCTTTTAGCGACAATAACTCGACATCTTCACCACATTCAATCCAGACAGTCGAAGCGGGTTTGGTGATGCCTTCACTGAGTAAGGCTTGATAGTGCGTTTCAAGCTCATCAAGGCTGGTCATCTCTTGCACATTTGAGTTGGCAAAAAACGCTTCCCAAAATGTTCGTCTTTCATCAACGCTAGCGAGATGTTGCTTAATATCATTACGCTTTGAGGCTGCAAAGTCAGCTTGCAGTGATAAGTTGTGAGGTAAAATCGACTCGAGCTTTTCGCGGATATTTCTCACTAGCACAGGGGAAGCACCACCGCTAGAGATGGCGATTTGAATTCGACCACGATTCACTATCGAGGGAGTAATGAAATCACAATAAGGTTGGTCATCCACGACATTGACGAGCAGGCGTTTCTTTTTCGCATCGAAATGGACCTGATGATTTAACTCAGGATTGTCTGTGGTTGCCCATACTTGGAGGTAATGTTGATCTAACAGCTCACTCGAATAGAAGCTTTGTATCCAGCGACAACGTTCCTGCTCCACCAAGCGTGCTAAATAGGGCTCAATCTTGGGTGACACAATGGTCACATCGGCGCCAGCTCTCACTAAGCTGTCCACTTTTCGACTGGCGACCTCGCCCCCTCCCACCACAAGAACTGGCTGGTGATTGAGGTTTATAAACAGCGGAAAATACTGCATTTCAATCCTTGGTAAACCATTTGTACTAGCTCATGATACTACCAAAAATGGGGCATCGTGTTCACCCTACCTTGACAATTAAAATAATATTACTCTGAATTTAACCTTGTTCGCAGTCATTCATACCAATTCAGCATCCTGGCAACAATTGATAGTCTGATCATTTAGAATTATTAGCTATCACATTCTGACGCACCAATCTGATCCCTAGTTGCACTATTTACATTCAGATAACATTTCGCCATTCTAATCATTGTTGAGGTTTGTGATTTCATTCAAAAATTCTTTTAAATTATGAAGTTGAGAATTTCGAGATCCTTACCTACGCTTATAAACGATTGATTTGGTTACCAGTGGTGCAATCAGCTCAGTCAATAAATACTAAGACACAACATATTTCACTCGTTTTTTCAGGTTCTGCCTGACTTAACATGGATCATACAGGAAGGATACAAATGGCACATAAACTAACAGTTCTTGCTTCTGTCGTAGCTGCATCTACTGCTCTGATGTCTACAAGCGCATCTGCAGCTGATAGCACGTTGGATAAAGTGACTAAACAAGATTTTATTACTTGTGGTGTAAGTACTGGTCTACCGGGCTTCTCAAACCCAAACTCTAAGGGTGAATGGGAAGGCATCGACGTGGAATACTGTCAAGCACTTGCTGCAGCCGTACTGGGTGACAAAACAAAAGTTAAATACGTTCCGCTCACTGCAAAAGAGCGTTTCACTGCACTTCAATCCGGTGAAATCGATGTACTGTCACGTAACACAACGTGGACATTGCACCGTGATACGGCGCTTGGTCTTAACTTCGTTGGCGTAAACTACTACGACGGCCAAGGCTTTATGGTTAAAAAAGACCTAGGTCTTACGAGTGCTAAAGAGCTGGACGGCGCATCAGTATGTGTTCAGTCAGGAACAACTACCGAACTTAACCTAGCGGACTACTTCCGCAACAATGGCATGTCATACAAGCCAGTGGTATTTGATACCGCAGCGCAAACCTCAAAAGGTTTCGATGCAGGCCGTTGCGACGTGCTAACAACTGACCAATCTGGTCTGTACGCACTTCGCTTAAATCTACAAGATCCGAGCTCAGCGCAGGTTCTACCAGAAATCATTTCTAAAGAGCCCCTAGGCCCAGTGGTTCGTCAGGGTGATGATCAGTGGTTTAACGTTGCAAAATGGACTCTTTCTGCCATGGTCAACGCAGAAGAATACGGTATTACATCTAAGAATGCAGATGAAATGCTGAAGTCTGAAGATCCAAACATCAAACGTATTCTTGGTGTTGACGGTCCTAAAGGTAAAGGCCTAGGTATCCGTGATGATTGGGGTTACCAAGTCATCAAGCAAGTGGGTAACTACGGCGAGAGCTTTGAGCGTACCGTAGGTACAGGATCTCCACTACAGATCTCTCGTGGTGTGAACGCTCTGTGGAATGCAGGCGGCTTTATGTACGCTCCACCAATCCGTTAATCGCAGTACATAACAACAAGCAAAGAAAGGGCGGTCTCCCCGCCCTTTTATTAAAAATGGATTTGAGGTTATAGCTGTATGAAACCTACTGATACTGTTGCTGGTAAGTCAGGTAGTGCGCCTGCTTCCAATGCAAACCTTCTCTACAATCCCACTTTTCGATCGGTCGTCTTCCAAATCATTGCGATAGTCGCCTTGGTCTTTTTCTTTTACACAATAGTCAATAATGCCTTAACGAACCTCGGAGCTAGGGGCATTGCCACTGGTTTTGATTTCCTCGGACAAGAAGCGGGCTTTGGGATTGGCCTCACCCTTGTTGAATATGATGAAACCTTCTCTTATGGAAGAACCTTTTTAGTTGGCTTACTGAACACCGCATTGGTCTCTTTCTTGGGGATCATTCTTGCGACTGTGATTGGTTTTGCCATGGGTATCGCACGTCTCTCCAGCAACTGGTTGGTCAGTCGACTTGCGGCAGTCTATATCGAAATTTTCCGTAACGTCCCCCTGTTACTGCAAATTTTCTTTTGGTATTTCGCCGTTCTGCAAGCACTGCCTTCAGCGCGCCAGAGCCTAAGCTTAGGGGAAGCTATTTTCCTTAACGTTCGCGGTCTGTATTTTCCAGCCCCTGTTTTCGGTGAAGGGTCATCTGTCGTGGTCGCTGCCTTTGTGTTCGGCGTAGTCGCGACGCTATTTGTTGCCATTTGGGCCAAAAATAAACAAAAGCTCACCGGACAGCAAACCCCAGTTGGGCGAATCGCGTTAGGGTTAATCGTTGCGTTACCCGTTGTGACCTACTTTGTGATGGGCTCGCCTATTCACGCAGAATACCCTGAACTGAAGGGCTTTAACTTCCGTGGTGGCATCAGCATCATCCCTGAACTTGCAGCACTTCTGCTTGCGTTGAGTATTTATACCGCGTCCTTTATTGCAGAAATCGTACGTTCCGGTATAAACGCGGTGAACCACGGTCAGACGGAAGCGGCCATGTCGCTAGGTTTACCTCGCTCACGTACGTTGAAGCTCGTCGTCATTCCACAGGCGCTGCGTATCATTATTCCTCCGCTCACAAGTCAATACTTGAACCTGACTAAAAACTCATCGCTCGCAATGGCGATTGGTTATCCTGATTTGGTTTCAGTATTTGCAGGTACAACGCTTAACCAGACCGGTCAGGCAATTGAGATTATCGCGATGACCATGGGCGTATACCTGACTCTCAGCTTGCTCACGTCAGCACTGATGAACTTGTACAACAAAAAAGTCGCTTTGGTGGAGAGATAGAATGAAAGTACATCAATTTCAACCTAGCCTACCGCCACCGGCAAATACTGTGGGTGTGATGGGATGGCTGCGTAAGAACTTATTTAACGGCCCGGTCAACTCCGTGGTTACCGTCATACTTGCCTATGTCGCCTTCAGCTTGATCTGGAACATCGTCGATTGGGCACTGATTAACGCTGATTGGGTTGGCACAACTCGTGACGCTTGTAGTCGAGACGGTGCATGTTGGGTATTTATCAGCGTACGCTGGGAACAGTTTATGTATGGTTTCTACCCGCAAGAAGAGCTTTGGCGCCCTCGCCTGTTCTACTTCACGCTAGCAGTGTTTACTGTGTTGCTCGCATACGAGAAGACACCTAAACGTACTTGGATATGGCTGTTCTTTGTCAACGTCTACCCGTTTTTAATTGCAGGCCTTCTGTACGGTGGATTCTTCGGCCTAGAAGTCGTTGAGACACACAAATGGGGCGGACTTCTGGTCACATTGATCATCGCTCTGGTCGGTATCGTCGTCTCACTTCCAATTGGTGTTGCTCTTGCACTCGGAAGACGCTCAGATATGCCGATTATTCGCAGCATCTGTACCGTTTACATCGAAGTATGGCGTGGTGTGCCACTGATCACTGTTCTATTCATGGCGTCGGTAATGCTGCCATTGTTCCTGTCGGAAGGTTCGGAGACAGACAAATTGCTACGCGCTTTGATTGGTGTGGTGATGTTCAGTTCTGCCTACATGGCTGAGGTTATCCGTGGTGGTTTACAAGCCATTCCAAAAGGCCAGTATGAAGCAGCGGATGCGCTTGGCTTAAGCTACTGGAAAAAGACAGGACTGATCATATTGCCTCAGGCACTTAAGATCACCATTCCTTCTATCGTGAACACCTTTATTGGCCTCTTCAAAGACACCAGTCTTGTATTGATTATCGGTATGTTTGACGTACTCGGTATTGGCCAAGCCGCAAACACTGACCCCGAGTGGTTAGGTTTTGCTACGGAAAGTTATGTTTTTGTCGCGTTAGTGTTCTGGGTATTTTGTTTCGGCATGTCGAGATATTCGATTTGGCTAGAGAACAAACTCCATACCGGTCACAAACGATAATTTATAAGCTCAAGGACGTATTATGACGCAACAACAAGATTACATGATCCAACTTAAGGATATGAACAAGTGGTATGGTGAGTTTCATGTACTGAAAAACATCAACCTCAATGTCAAAAAAGGCGAGAAAATCGTTATTTGTGGCCCATCAGGTTCTGGTAAGTCCACGATGATTCGCTGTATTAACCGCTTAGAAGAGCACCAGAAAGGCCAAATCATCGTTTCTGGTAACGAGCTGACAGAAGACCTCAAGAACATTGAGGCAGTTAGACGCGAAGTCGGCATGTGTTTTCAACACTTCAACCTCTTCCCTCACCTCACTGTGCTAGAAAACTGTACGCTAGCACCGATTTGGGTCAAGAAGATGCCAAAAGAAGAAGCGGAAGCCGTCGCGATGAAGTACCTTGAACGCGTGAAGATCCCTGATCAAGCGGATAAATACCCAGGTCAGCTCTCTGGTGGTCAGCAGCAGCGCGTTGCGATTGCTCGCTCGTTGTGTATGAGCCCGCAAGTGATGCTGTTTGACGAACCGACGTCGGCACTCGACCCAGAAATGGTGCGAGAAGTGTTGGATGTGATGGTTGAACTGGCCGGTGAAGGGATGACCATGCTTTGTGTCACCCACGAAATGGGGTTTGCGAAAGAGGTCGCCGATCGCGTTATCTTCATGGACGCGGGCGAAATCATCGAAGAAAACAACCCAGTTGATTTCTTTGAAAATCCGCAATCGGATCGAACTCAAAACTTCCTAGCACAAATTCTCCATCATTGATTGATGGGTAAGCAAAGGGCGACTTCGGTCGCCCTTTTTGATTGTTATATTGTGTTACATCTTTCAAAATACTTAAGTTTCTATTTCTATTATTATTTTACTAACGACTAGACTCCTTGGGGCTTGATCTTTTTACTGATAAGCCTCATATATGTCGGTATAAACATAAAACTTCACGAGGAAGATTATGAACAGTCCTATGTTTACCCGCACTTCTACACAAGAAAGTGCTCTACAAACCAATAAGGTGTTGCGTAATACCTACGCACTCCTTTCTATGACCCTGCTTTGGTCAGCGGTCGTGGCTGGTGTGTCTATGGCGATGAATCTACCTCGCCCTGGCCTTATCATCATGCTGGTCGGCTTCTACGGTCTGCTATTCCTAACGGAGAAAAACCGCAATAACAGCATGGGCTTGGTATTTACATTCCTATTCACTGGCTTCCTAGGGTACACACTCGGTCCGATTCTCAACGCGTATGTTGGCGCAGGCATGGGTGATGTTATCGTTACCGCATTAGGTGGTACTGCATTGGCGTTTCTTGGCGCTTCTGCTTACGCACTAACCACTAAACGTGACCTTTCTTTCCTAGGTGGCGTGCTTATGGCGGGCTTTGTTGTCTTGCTTATCGGCATGGTGGCGAACATCTTCCTGCAAATGCCGATGTTGTACCTCGCAATGAGCGGTATGTTTGTCCTCTTCTCTACCGGTGTGATTTTGCTAACGACGCAGCAAATCGTTCGTGGTGGTGAGACAAACTACATCTCAGCAACAGTGAGCTTGTACGTTTCTATCTACAACCTCTTCATCAGCCTTTTGAGCATTCTAGGTGTGATGAACGACGATTAATCGTCTCGCAATAGCAACATCGTTTAGAGCCCCGACATTATGTTGGGGCTTTTTGTTATGACCGCCCCGCGAAGTGTTAGGATTGTGTCATGTGCAAAGCTACGCTAACCTATAGCCGTTTTGAATCCAGCAAGGTAATAAGATGTTCGAATACAAGGGCAAAACGATTGAGACTGACGCACAAGGTTACCTCAAAGATCATAAGGATTGGGAGGAAGCGATGATCCCCACCTTGGCTGAAATGGAAGGAATAGAACTGACCGATGCCCACCTTGAAGTGATCTTATTTGTGCGTCACTTCTATGAAGAGTTTAATACGTCGCCTGCGGTCAGAATGCTCGTCAAAGCGATGGAAAAAGCACATGGTCCAGAGAAAGGAAACAGTAAATACCTGTTTAAGCTGTTTAAACAAGGCCCAGCCAAACAAGCGACAAAATTAGCCGGATTACCCAAGCCAGCGAAATGCCTATAGCCACCTGTTTAGTACGTAGTCATGGATGGCATCAGAGAATTTCAAACCCTTTAAAGTCTCGATAGGTTAACGGTTCCGAAATCATTGACTCCACATGTGACGTTTTGGGACCGTGCGTTAGCCAAGAGGCCATCTGTTCAATGGCCTCTTCCTCACCACACACGACCACTTCAACATCACCGTTGTTCAAATTCTTCGCGTAGCCGGCTAGCCCTAGAGTCATTCCTTGATAAGAGGTGTGATAGCGAAAACCTACCCCTTGAACTGTCCCCGATACGATAAACCGCTTGCATTGCACCGCCATAATATCATCCTCTTAATGCCTCTTACTCGTCAGTATGAACCAAAGTCAACCATTTGGGATTGAGCTCGCTCCCAACAGCAAACATCCAATAGAAGGGGTTTTATTTGATTTTCCCGGTGACATCCTCGAAAATACCCGACCTTTGTTTCAAAACTAATGAGCACAGTAATGACAGCAGCGATTTACCTTGTGAAAGGCCGTGATAAATCACTAAAACGTAAGCACCCTTGGATTTTCTCGCGCGGTATTGAGAGAGTCGAAGGCAAACCCCAGCTCGGTGAAACGGTGGATGTCTATGCCCAAAATGGCCAATGGTTGGCGAAAGCCGCCTATTCTCCAAATTCTCAAATTCGTGCTCGAGTTTGGTCTTTTGAACAACAGCCCATTGACCACGCTTTTTTTGTCAAGCGTATTCAAGATGCACAATTGCTTCGCCAAGATACCATCGAACGCGACGGGTTAACGGGTTACCGCCTTATCGCGGCTGAATCTGATGGCTTACCCGGCATTACTATCGATAAGTACCAGAACTATTTGGTCTGTCAGCTATTAAGTGCCGGTGCCGAATATCAGAAATCGGTGCTTGTCTCTGCGCTCACTAAAGTCTTTCCTGATTGCCATATCTACGAGCGATCAGATGTTGCGGTGCGTAAAAAAGAAGGATTAGAGGAAACAACCGGAGTTCTTCACGGTGAGTTACCCCCACCATCAGTTGTCATTGAAGAAAACGGCGTCAAAATCAGCGTAGACATTGTTAACGGCCACAAAACCGGTTTCTACCTCGACCAGCGTGACAGCCGACAGCAAGCCACCAAATACGTTAAAGACAAAGAAGTCCTTAACTGTTTCTCCTACACTGGTGGCTTTGGCCTCTATGCACTCAAAGGTGGCGCAAAACGCGTAATCAATGCAGATGTTTCTCAACTGGCATTAGACACGGCGAAGTACAACGCCGAGCTGAACGAATTTGATATTTCAAAAAAGCGCGCGGTATTTCTTAATGCAGACGTGTTCAAGCTATTGCGTGAATACCGAGATCAAGGCACTCAATTTGATGTCATCATCATGGACCCGCCAAAGTTTGTCTCAAGCAAGAACAATTTAACCTCCGGCGCGAATGGCTACAAAGACATCAACATGCTCGCGATGCAAATTTTAAAGCCTGGCGGCACACTGCTCACCTACTCCTGTTCAGGCCTTATGAGTGGTGAGTTATTTCAGAAAGTCATTGCTGACGCCGCTATCGATTCCGGCCGCCAAGTGAAGTTTGTTGAACGTTTTGAGCAAGCGGCGGACCACCCTACTGATAGCGCTTATCCAGAAGGTTTCTACCTGAAAGGGTTTGCGTGTAAGGTGCTTTGAAGATTTAACATTGTTTCTAAAAGCAGAGCCGACCATTGAGGTCGGCTCTTTTACCTTTAGTCCTTGATAATCAGAATGTCTTTAAGCTGATCGGTCAAGTCTGCACTATTCCATCCTTCAAGCTCTATCGTCACTCTATCATCGCCTTTCGTCACGACTATCTCTGCATGATTGTCATCCGCATCGGTGTCTTCCACTTTTACATACTGGCTAATAATATCGTCGACAGATCTATCATCACCTTCAAACAACTCGGAAAGATCAATCTTGTCACCTTCATCTTTGCTGAAGTCTTTAATCACATCGACTGAACCGTCTAAGTCGCCGTCAACCCACTTGAAGATATCAGCTCCTTCCCCCCCTGTAAGGATGTCGTCACCTAATCTGCCAATGAGAGTGTCGTCTCCACCTTGTCCATATAGAATATCGCTACCCATCCCACCGTCAAGCGTATCGCTTTGTCCAAGTACACTATTGGTATCATCAAGTGTTTCTTCAAATAGCTTAAACGTGTCATGGTTTTCAACGACAAATTGATGTAACTCTTCATCGCTTGGCTCAAAACCATTTCTCAGCGTCAAGAATTGTTTCAGTCCATCTAAACCTAGACTTTTCTCAGCTGGACTGCCGACATCCTCCCAAGGTAAGTAATCAGTGTTAATCGCATCGCCAGAGATGATGTCATCACCCCGACCACCAAGAATATGATCACTATCCATCTCTCTGTAAGTGATGTACGAGATTTCTCCTTCTAGCACTGCTACGAGTTGATCTCCGGAGGTTACTACTTCTACTTGACCTAGTGGTACTTGAGTGCTTTCAAAAATAGAAATGGTCGCATCCAACTTAACGCCATCCAACTCACCGTGCCCGCGGCTTCCATTTTCCAGATCTAAAGCTAGTCTGTATGTTCCAGCGTCAATTATCTCAATCGACATATCACTTGTACTACTAACTGGTCCAACGCTTGTTTCCCATTGATCTCCAGCTAACTTTTCAATATTCCATTGGAAGGTGTCATTCTTTCCTAATTGCTCTGTAATAGAAAAATCAAGCACCAAAGAGGCAGACTGATTGATACCGATATTAAATTCATTTCCTGTGACAGTTTTAGGGTCATCTTTTCCACTCACAACGATATCTATAGTTTGTTCCACTATAGAAGAAACTTGACGGATGTCAGCATAATCCGAGTCAACGATATTAGTGTTGTCAAACATACGAAGAATATGTGTTTCACTACTATCAGTCGCGATACCAATCGCCTTTACTTTACTGATCGCTGTAAGTTCGTTGTAGGCAGTGATCGCTTTACTTAGATCTTCGTCGTCAGTTCTTCCACCAGAGATGCTTGAATCACCGGTATAGGTAGTCGGCTTACCGTCGGTGACAAACAAGGTTAGATTGTCTGCATCAGTACTCGAATCACCCAAACTATCAAACCAGTTTTTCGCTGAATCAAATGCCGCTTCGTAGTTAGTCGCGCCATCAGCAGACAAAAGATTTATTGCCGCCTCTAACGCACTCCAATTGTTATCTTGAATGTCAGAAATACTAACACTTGCTGAAGAAGAAAAGCCGATAAGGGCAATGTTAATCGCGCCTGAATGCGTATCCAACCCTTCAACAAAGCTCATCAACGCCGCTTTCATAACACCAAGTCGAGTACTGCCATCAAAGCCTTCCTTCATGCTGCCTGAAACATCAGCCAAGATCGCAATGTTGTAAGTCTTCGCTGGCGTAATAGTTATATCTATCCCACCAACATCACCAATGATTACATCATCAGCACTATCGCCGAGTAACTGTTGTTCTGACGAGTTGTCTACAATGAATTTATCCGTGGCAAAAGTAGCAAACTCAGAGTCGGACCCAGTAGCTTGGCTGCCATTGTGATCTTGAGCTACGGCACAAGCTGTCACCGTAAAGTCCAAGCTACCCGTATAGTTAGGAGTAACTTTTAATTGAATAGTATCGATGGTTGTGCTGAAGTTATTGTCCTTGTTAAGGTCGACGGTAATGTTGAACGTCTGTAAACCATTGTTTTCTAACACTGGGTCAACTTTAACGCCTCCAACATACAATTCCACACCGACTGGTATACCTGCGATTTCGACTCGGTTATCAACTAGGTGCTCAGAACCATCTTTGTCCTGCAATTCAACGTCAATTGTTAAAGGCATCATACTACTCTTAACAACAGTTGCTGTACCATTTTCATTATCTAACTTAACAATGCCATCGCTAAAAATTACTTGTTCAATAAAGTAAAGCGTATCTCCAGCCCCAGTTTCACTAGGTAAGCTTGTCTCAGTACCATTAGTGTTGATAACTCTAAATCGATTGCCCCCTTCCACTTGCTCATATGTAATTGTGAAATCAGAAATTGAGCCTTCGTAAATAACAGTATCAATAGCTCTGATTTCCTCACCATTATCGTCATAACCTAGGTGATCATTAAATGTGTGGTCTGAGTCAGAGTTGGCTCCTTTAAACGTATCGTCTAAACTACCACCGATGAAAACATCCGAGCCTTTGTAATTGCCGGTATAATGTACAGCGAGAGGTTGTTCTGGAGTTCCAGGAGCGCCAGGGTACTTGTCCTGCGCAATAAACAAGTTACTGTCCCTATTACTTGCTTCGAGGAAACCGTTATCTTGGTCATGCGTACCTTGAAATATATCTCCATTAACATTCAGTAGCTTGCCGCTCGCATGTAACTCCAATATAGAGTCTTTATCTGTGGGGTAAGGAAATAAGGCATTAGATTGTCTGATATCATCCAACGTGATGGTGACTATCGGAGCATCTGCCACTGGAGTGATTTCAACCGTAAGCGTATGGCTACTCGTTTGACCATCTATCGTCACTTCAAACCCAACGCGAGCGTAATCACCATGCGTGTTGCCAACTAGAGTGTCATTAAAGCCATTAAAGCCAGACTCGTGCTCAAGCGCTTTGAAACCGATGATGCCGGATTCAATAAGCGCGCTGGTTACTTGGCTACTGCTGATTGGTTGCCAGTCAGGCTCGTAACTAGTGCCTACATTCTTAAAGAAGACATTATTCGGTGAAGACGTAATTTTTAGTCCATCGCCCGACTGGATACCAAAGTCATTTAGTGACAATAGTAATACTGCGTCCTCTGCTCCCTCTACTTGATTGTCCAAGGTACCATCAGGATTGTAATCAATGACTTTGATTGTCGTTTCTGCGACTGCTGACAACTGACCTTTATCATCCGTTACTGTTACTTCGATAACGCGATCTGTGTTGTCTGGGTCATCACTGGTATTGCTGAATGTAATGGCTTTAAGTGCCGCTTCAAACTCATCTGCTATTAACGAACTGCCGTTTAGAGCAGTAATGACTAAAAGACCTGGGGTCGAATAGTCGACTGAGAACTGGCCACCTATACGCGAGTAATCAACAACATCACCCGACTGAGCATTCGTCAACTTAACGGACATGGACGTGACTAAGTTGTGGTCGTCAAAAATATCCGCATCAACATCTGCGATAGCAACAGCATCTTGCCCTTCAACATAAGTCGCCGAATAATCAATACCATCATCAATTGGACGGATAGCGATAACTAAGTCGTTATAGTCTTTATCACCATTATTGACCGGCAAATCTTCGATCTTAATTTCCGACATATCGTCAGAAATTTGGAACTGTGATTTATGTGCATCAACATGGCTAAAGTAGGCAGTTTGATCACTTTCACTACCATTGATATACAGCTTTCCTTGTGCATCAACCGTCAACACATCACTTGATTCAATGGCGCCAGCTCCGTCGGACAGTAGGAAAAACTCTACATTATCTAGAGAGTTAAGTAGCGCTAGTGCCTGCTTATCTGCAACACTGTTGGTATTGCCAATAAGAACGTTGAGCTCAGCTGTTCCGGTGTTGCTGTCCCAGCTATAGTAACCAAACACATTGCTATAACCAGCACTTTCTGAAACCATATCGATCTGATACTGGGTACCATTTAGGTCCACTTCTGGTCGATCGTTATTTAAGATATCCCCAGAAGCAGCGACGCCACCAACAGCTATGTTGTAGGCTTCTGTCGGTTCAGGCACACCATCTAGAGCAGTTGGTATAACAATGTCGAAAGAGTCTACATTCGGCGGTACAAACAATTCGCCAGTGTAGGAATTATAAGTAACACCATTGGTAAAGGTAGCTTTGCTTAAAACAACATCTTGATTGTCTGCGGTGCCTACGCTACCAAACTCAACAGAAAGCAATTGAGAAAGCGTAGAGCTACCAGATAAATTCACGGTAAAGCTTAGTGATTCACCTTCGCTGACTTGGTTAGCGTTCACATCGATAGAGTCAACACTGACTGCTGGCACGTCTGGATTGACGATAATCGTAATGTTCGCCGTATCTGTGCCACCATTACCATCTGAAATAGTGTACTCAAATGTCTCTTCACCACTGAAAGTATTATCAAAGTCAAAGACAACATACTCACCATCACGAGAGATATAAGCTTTTGTATCGCCAAATCCAGTGATTGTTATCTCGTCGCCATCTAAGTCGAAATCATTAGATAGGATCTCTGAAATTGGGATACGGATTTCACCTTCGCTTTGATTCACCGCATAAGCGCCCGTGCCTGTCGCTTCAAAGCCAACTAGGAAGTAATCTGATGAATCGGTATTTTTCGCTTCGCCCTCGACAAAATCAGTCGCTTCAAAGACCACGGTATCGAACGCAACATCAAGGTCATAACTAAATGAACCTTCATGCCCGGACTCAAGACTGAACACACCACTTTGAACGGGCTTACCGTCTAGGTAGGCAGTCCACATACCTTGCTCACCAGCGGCACCTTCACCTGAGACAAGGTGTGATACTGCAAAGGAGAAGCTTGTGGCTGGTTTAGGAAGACTAATAGCTATCTTCTCAGACTCGCCAGTTGCACGGTTGTACTGCAACTGAGCAGCTGGACCACCGTTAATACTGCCTTCTACTCCTAACTCATAACCATCGGTTACGGTCAGTTCTTTACTTGTGTTTGCATTCTGGCTGAAGTCACCAGACTTGCCAACATAACCAGAAACAGTAACCCCCTCCAAATTCCAGGTGGCGCGATCTTCTGCGAATGTCCCTAACTGAACAGTGTATGTTTGCGGATCATCATTCGCATCTGGGGCATTGTTGATCGTAACCGTTGACTCTTCACTGTAGTTTTTGTCGGAGTCTATTGCTCGATAATCAAACGAATCATCAGAGCGAGTATCAATATAACGAAGTTCCCAGTTTCCTTTGCCCTCGGTAGACAAATCAACAGATTGGATCATCGCTCCATCTGGCAGCATGAAAGAGTCTGAAGGTATAGTCACTTCGTGGAACAAGTCTGTATTGCCACTGGTGTCTTTTTGGTACTCAAATGGGGAATTGTGGACGTTGTTATCAGCATCCACCCAAGTCACCAGAATCGTCACTTTCGATTCATTGCCGTTATTTAGGTCCTTATCGAAGTAGCTACCAAGGCCATCTAAGCCAAGAGTAATGCGGTCGGCAGGGCGGCTATCAAAGTTAATCGAAACAGTCTCACCTTTCTGAATGCCATTACCTTGACCAACACCGATTCCGTAACCGACATGGTTTGCGTTTTCGTTGTATTGTACAAGGTTGTTATCACCGTTCCCTTGTTTACTTGCTGTAACGGTTATCACATCACCATCGGCAAGCGTGAGCTTACGAACCGAAGGATCATCTGTTGCTTCACCCCAATTGTGGAAGTTGTTTGTAGTAGGCGAATGACTATCAACATCTTGCTCGTCTTTAACGCCAAGTAGGAAACCTTCACTATTTTCGTTTCGGATGTACTCAATCAAGTTAGGATCTTCAAACACCTTACCTTCTTTGACTAAGTTACCGTTTTCGTCAAAAACGGCTAGGTCATCCTTGGTAATGACATCATCACCGTATTTTAATACACCGTGATCGGGTAGCTCAGTAATAACAACACCAACGCTTGTAGCCGCATTGTTATCATTGTCGTCTTCATTGTCAGAGATATGGTCTGAACCATCGCCTTCAATGATGCCATTGCCATCATTGAAAATAACTCTAGCCGTGCCGGACTCACCGACGTTGATAGAGAAGTCTTCCGACTCAGGTGGGTTGTCTTTGCTATCATCAATTGCGACATCTCTGTTCGCCGATGCAGTCTCTAGCTGCTCAAAAACATCTTTGTCATCATGTTTTACCGATACGACACTAACATTGAACTGTTGGCCTTGTTCGTACTCATTATCTTGTACTGTCTCAATAGTAAAGTTGGCAGTTTTCGAACCAGCAGCGATTTCAACTTCAATGACTTCAACAATATCCTGGTTATCGGCATTGGTGTAAGTGTATTCAAGAGTAATCACACTCTTCTCAGGTACCGCTTCACTTAGAGTGATGGTAAATGGTGTCGTAATGTCACCTTCCATTACCGTACTTGGGCCTTCTAAGGTAACCGTAACTGTATCTTTTTGTGTGGTGACTGTCTCATCAATAATCTTCGCTTCAGCTGAATCATTTCCTGGTACTTCAACGTACTCACTGCTAGAAGACACTTTAAGGGTAACGGTCTCTTCTCCTTCTAGAAGACTATCGTCAATCACTTTGACGAACACTTCGATACTATCTTTTCCTTGTTCGATAACAAGAGCAGCAAGCTCATCGGCTGTTAGAGCTTTATAATCATTTCCGTCTTTTGCATAAATCTTATCTTCGTAATCAATACCTTTTGTCGCCGTATCGCCTGTGGCGCCGAGGGTAAGATCAAGACCGACATTCTCAGAAACAAGGTCATCTAGATTAATTTCGAATGATAAGTAGGACTCATCACCTTCAGTCACTGGTTGGCCTGCCGTCACTGTCAGCTCAGCAACAGGTAAAACATCTACATTTACAGTGATAGTGTCTGTACCACCATTGCCATCTGAGACGGTAATCACAAATGAGTCTTTACCATCAAACTCTGGGTCTGGTGTGTAAGTCCAATTGCCATCAGCATCAATGTCCACTTTACCATTGCTTGGTTTGTCAGCGGTGTAGGTAAGGTCATCCCCATCAGCATCAGTCGCTTTTACTTTGCCCGATACGGGCGCGTCTTCTTTAGTAGAAGTGCTGATCGTTTCATCGTCACCCAATGGTAGTTCTTTATCATCAACGAACTCAGGTGCATCATTAATTGGTTTTACATTAATGGTAACGATGGCGGTATCTGTGCCACCTTTGCGATCAGAAATTTCGTATTCAAATGTCGTTACACCATTAAAGTTTTCAGCGGGTTCAAAAACCACCTTGCCGTCAACAATTTCAACCTTACCGTGACTAGAATCCGTAATCGAAACCGATGTAATTGCTATATCATCACCATCGATATCAAAATCGTTAGCAAGAAGTTGAGAATGTGGAATCTCAAGAGTTGTATCTTCGTCTGTTGTTAGGTCGACAAGAATTTCCTGAAGCTTGATATTATCAAGGTAAGTGCCACTGTTATCGCCTTTACCACCAACTTCGACGAAGCTTATCGTGTTGTCACCTAACGCACCAGTCACCTCAAAGGTATGCGTTTCCATCGAATTACCGTCAGGCGTGATAGTTGCAATTACAACGCCATTCCAGACCACTTGCAATTGCGCAGTGTGGTTGTTCCCTTTCGCCCCAATGTCGAGTGAGATTTGGTAAGGTTTACCTTCTTCAACACCTTCGACGGTCTGAGACAATGTAACATTGTCACCTCTACTTCCTTCACCTTCCATATCGATGAAGTGGTCAAGGTCGGTCTCTACTCGATTATAACCATCGTCAACCAAATCCAATTCACCAGAGTTGGCATCAAATACCCAACCCTCTAGGCTGCTTGCTCTATCGCCCCAACCAGGAGCACTGTTACTACTGGTGAAATCTTCGAAACTACCGTTAACAATCAAGTTATCTCCAAGAGTATGAACGTCGTCAGTAGCTACTGGAGGATCGTTAACTGGAGTGACATTGATAAATACGGTTGCTGTAGATCTTTCGCCACTAGTATCCGCGATAACATAATCGTAACTGGCAACACCATTGAAGTCTTTAGCTGGAGTGAACACTATTTCGCCATCAATGAGTTCAACTGTTCCGTTTCCATCGACCCTGTTTACGACGTCTACAATAGATAGCTCATCACCATCTGGATCGGTATCATTAGCCAGCAGGTCTTCAGGCGTAAAGCGAATTTCTGTGTCTTCTTGAGTTTGGTAACCAGAGGTGTTTTCTACTGAGATATTATCGATGTATGCACCGAAGGTATTGTCACTACCCGTGCCAGTAAAAGACAGAGTGGTAGTAGAGTCAGACACAGTTTCATCAAAGCCTATGGTATACCAACCATTACTTGGATCTTGTGTAACAGTGAGACCCTCGACTTGATCGCCATTACCAGAAGTAACAACAATATTTCCGTTTGGATCCGAGACAACAACGACAGTGGTATCACCAAACGTCGCGGTAAGGCCACTGTCTCCTTCATAGCTTGGTCGAGGTTTATAATCAAATGTGACCGTATGTGTAGAGCCTTCTTTAGTGTCTAATTCTCTTGAAATACTCACTAGCTCATGACCATCAAGCTCCGCATGAGCATTACCATCCGACGCGGAAGAGCCGCCAACGTTGCCTGTTTGGATCTCTAACTCTGCTTTATCGCCATCTGAGTTAGTAATTGTCCATCCGTTGTAGTCAGCAAACGTATCCCATTTACCGTTTACTAAAGCACTTTCTTCGAACGATTCATGGAATATGAGGCCTTTGCCATAGTCATTAACAGCGGTAGGTGCATCGTTAGTGCCCTCTATGGTCACGGTTACTGCGCTCGGTGTGCCGTCGATTGAAAACACTTCGAAGGTTTCTTG